>JALZLC010000028.1 GCA_030858885.1 Actinomycetota bacterium | reverse complement strand
CGATGGACAGCTGGATCATTACCAGGTCGCAACGCGACAGGATGTAGCGGCCTCGGGCACTCCAGCGCCCGACGTGGTACAGCGAGCTGGTGGTGTACAGGCCCGTCAGGGCCATGCCGAACACCAGCACCGTTGCTCGCTTTACGGGGTCAGCCCCGGCAGCCTGCCACAGCACAGCCGTGCCGAGCAGCGCGAGCGGCGCCATCACCGCGTGCAGCCACCCCCGCAGCAATGGGCGTCCGTCCGATCGAACCGGCAACAACTCGGACACGGCGAGGGTGCGACGCATGACCGTCAGCGTACCCGCTGCGTGCAGCTGCCAGCCTCCGACCCGTTGCACTTGTGGGCAACCTTCCGCGTCGGCATGCTCGCTTCCCCGACCTCACCCGATCAGGATCCACCGAGTCCCACAGGAGTGCCGGCTGTCGTGACCACCGCCACGCCCCCTGCGGCCAAGCGGGTCGTCGTGCTGGTGTCAGGGGCGGGCTCCAACCTGGGGGCCTTGCTGGAGCGGTCATACAACGGCGAGGTGGTTCGGGTGGTCAGCGACCAGCCGGGCGCCGGTGGGCTGGCGCTGGCCCGTGCCCACGACATCGACGCCGTGGCGGTGGATCACCGCCAGTACGCGGACCGCTCGGAGTGGGAGAAAGGCCTGCGCGAGGTGGTCGCCGAGGCCGCTGCCGAGCTGGTCGTACTCGCCGGCTTCATGCGCATCCTTTCCGGCGCATTCGTCCGCCGCTGGCCGACGCTGAACGTCCATCCGTCGCTGCTGCCCGCCTTTCCGGGTGCCCACGCGGTGGCCGACGCGCTGCGACATGGCGTGAAGGTAACGGGCGCAACGGTGCATTTCGTCGTCGAGCAGGTGGATGCCGGTCCGATTGTGGCGCAGGAGAGTGTCGCGGTGATGGCGAACGACACCATCGAGACCTTGCACGCGCGCATCAAGGTGGTCGAGCACCGCTTGCTGCCCGAGTGCGTCGCCCTGTTCTGCTCCGACCGGCTGGCCGTCGACGGCCGGCAAGTGAGGATCCTGCCTTGACCGACCTGCTGATGCCTCGCCGTGCGCTGATCAGCGTCCACGACAAGACGGGCCTGCCCGAGCTCGGCCGCGCGCTGTCCGAGCTCGGTGTTGCCATCGTCTCGACCGGTTCGACCGCGCAGGTGCTGCGCGACGCCGGCGTGCCCGTGACCGAAGTCAGCCAGGTGACCGGCTTCCCCGAGATCCTCGACGGCCGCGTCAAGACGCTGCACCCGGCGGTGCACGCGGCCCTGCTGGCCGACCGCTCCAAGCCCACCCACCTGGCCACGCTGGCGGAGCATGACATCGAGCCGATCGACCTGGTGGTGGCCAACCTGTATCCGTTCGCCGAGACGGTCGCGCGCGCGGATGCCGGGGAGGCTGAGACCATCGAGATGATCGACATCGGTGGCCCGACGCTGGTCCGCGCCGCCGCCAAGAACCACGCATGGGTGGCGGTGGTCGTCAGCCCCGCCGACTACGAACCGTTGGTGGAGCACCTGCGAGGCGAAGGAGGCACCAACGGCGACACGCGGCGACAGCTGGCACGCAAGGCGTTCGGCGCCATCGCCGCCTACGACGTGGAGATCTCCACGTGGCTGCAGCGCGACCAGACCTTCCCGGCTGTACTGGCGACGGTGCACCACAAGGCCGCCGACCTGCGGTACGGCGAGAACCCGCACCAGCGCGCCGCCTACTACCTACCGGCCGGCCCTCCGGCGGGGCTGGGCGCGGCCCGCCAGCTGCAGGGCAAGCAGCTGTCGTACAACAACCTGCTCGACAGCGACGCGGCCTGGCGCATCGCCGGTGACTTCAGCCAGCCCTGCGTCGTCATCATCAAGCACAACAACCCCGCGGGGCTGGCCGTCAACGAGTCGCTGTCAGCCGCGTACGCCAAGGCGCTGGCCGGTGATCCCGTCAGCGCCTTCGGTGGGGTGGTGGCGGCCAACGCCGAGCTCGACGAGGGCACGGCGCGCGAGATCGCCAACGTCTTCACCGAGGTCATCGTCGCCCCCGCATTCAGCGCGGAGGCGCTGGCCGTCCTGGAGGGCAAGGAGAACCTGCGGCTGCTGGAGGTCCCCCCCGGCGTCCCGCGTCAACTCGGCTTGCGCAGCGTCGCTGGCGGGCTGCTGGTGCAGTACGCCGATGTCGAGGCCGAGCGTCCGGACGACTGGACGATTCCCACAGCCACGAAGGTCGACGACGCGTTGTTCGCCGAGCTGCGCTTCGCCTGGCAGACGTGCAAGCACGTCAAGTCCAACGCCATCGTGCTCACGCGCGACCGGGCGGTGGTGGGCGTCGGCGCGGGTCAGATGTCGCGGGTCGACAGCGTCCGTATCGCCGTGGAGAAGTCACAGGGTCGCTGTGAGGGCGCCGTGCTGGCCAGCGACGCGTTTTTTCCGTTCCGTGACGGTCCCGACCTGGCGTTGGAGGCTGGGGTCGCAGCGCTCATTCAGCCCGGAGGCAGCGTCCGCGACGACGAGGTGGTGGCTGCCTGTGACGAGCGGAGCATTCCCATGGTGCTCACCGGTCGTCGCCACTTCAGACATTGAACAGCTGAGTCAACAGACATTGAACAGCTGAGTCAACGAGCGCTACTGGTCGGCCTGTGTGGGTCATTGCGCGCCCTGCAAGTGCCGCGCCCACCAGTCGAGGATCGCCTCGAAGCGGGCGACGCGGTGGCTGGGTAGGCCCGAGCGGGACAGCTCATGCCCCTCGCCGGGGAACACCAGCAGCTCGGTCTCGACGCCGTTGCGCTTGAGCCGCTCATATAGTCGCTGACCCTGCTCCAGTGGGCAGCGCCAGTCCTGTTCGGAATGGACGACCAGCACCGGCACGTCGATGTTATCGGCGTGGGTGAGGGGGCTTTGTGCCCGCTGCCGGTCGGGATCCGGCCCGGCGTAGCTGTCACTGAAGAACCAGCCGATGTCCGACGAGCCGGTGAAGCTGTCGAAGGACGTCAGTGCGCGCTCGACGATGCCGGCGGCGAAGCGGTGCTCGTGGCCGAGCATCCACCCGGTCATGTAGCCACCGTAGGAGCCGCCCATGACGCCGACGCGGTCGGCGTCCAGATCCTCGTCGGCCAGCGCCTTGTCCAGCAGCGCGAGCAGGTCGGCGTGGTCGCGGTTGCCCATGTCGGCGACGATCACCCGGCCGTGGGCTTCGCCATAACCCGACGAGCCGCGGGGGTTGCCCAGCACGACGGCATATCCGGCGCCGGCGTAGACCTGCGCTTCGTCGGACAGCGTCCAGCCGTACTGGGTGAACGGACCGCCGTGGATGGACAGCACCACCGGGAAGGGACCGTTGCCGGCGGGCTTGACGACCCAGCCGTGTACCTCGTAGCCGTCGTCGGCCGCCGTGATGATCTCCGTCATCGGGCGCAGCGAGGTCGTGCGGGCCAGACCGGAACCGAAGTCCGACAGTGTCGTCTCGGTGCCGTCGTGCTGCCGGGCGACGAGCTCGCCGGCGTTGGTGTCGGTGGCGACCAGCAGCGCCATCACCCCGCCCTTGGCTCGGTCCGCGGCGAGGATCTGGCGCGGTCCGCCGGTCAAGACCTCGGGTTTGCCGCCGTCGAACGGAACCCGCACCAGCTCGATCCCGCCGCGCCGCTGGCACAGCGTGACCGCCGAGTCGTCGTCCACCAGCAGCGGGTGGCTGCTGCCGCTGCCGTACGCGTCGAAGTCCCACGGCTCAGCCTCCGACAGCGCCTGCGGGGCCGCTGACCCGTCGGCGGGGATGCGGAACAGCTGGGTGTTGCGCCCGACGATATCGGTGTTGCTCTGCGCGCGGTAGCAGATGGTGGAGCCGTCGGGGGTGAACACCGGCTGCGTCAGCGCCTGCGTCGTGTCGGTCACCTGCCGGGCGTCGCCACCCTCCGCCGGCACCAGGAAGATGTCGCTGATGAGGTCGGTGTCGCGCTCGTCGTGGCGAGCGGCCACGAACGCCAGGGTCCGCCCGTCGGGGCTCCACGCCGGCTCGGCGTGGTCGTAGTCGCCGCGGGTCAGCTGCAGCGGCTCGCAGGTCTCGGCCAGGGCATCGACGACGAACAGGTGGGGTCGGCGGTCGATGGTGAAGCCCACGTTGTCCACGCGGTACTTGCGGGTGGTGATCCGCCGAGGCGGCTCCTTGTCCGGCGTGATCTTCTCGTCGGTGCCGTAGCGGCCGTCCTCGGGTACCCGACAGATGTAGGCCAGGCGCGTGGAGTCCGGTGACCACACTGGGTCGCCGGCGCCGAGCGGGTGGTCGGTCAGCCTGCGCGGCTCTCCGCCGTCCGCGGCCATGACGAACAGCTGTGGCTTCGCCTCCGACTCGGTGCGCACGAACGCCAGCCAGCGTCCGTCGGGCGACCATCTCGGCTGGGCGTCGCTAGGACCGTGGGTGAAGCGGCGCGGCGGTGCCGAGCCGTCCATCGGGGCCAGCCACAGCTCGCTTCGGTACTCGTTGTCATCCAGGTCCATGCGGGAGACGGCGACCGCCACCGTGGTCCCGTCGGGCGACAGGGTGGGGTCAGACGGGCGGCGAACGGCGGCAAGGTCGGCGATCTGCATGGGGCGCAACCTAACGCACGCGCGGCGGGCGGCGGTGGCCGCCTGGCCGATGGGCCTGGATGGCCGGCGGAGACTAGCGTGCGGCTTACCAATCGGCCCGAGACCGCCAAGGAGCGTGGTGGACCAGCTCGCCGGACGACGTCCTCGGCTGGTGGCCGGGCTGCGCCTGGTGCGGCTTGTCGGCTCCGGCGGCGAGGGTGAGGTCTGGGAGGCCCGCGACGAGCGCGGCCGCCGCCGGGCCCTCAAGCTGGTGCGCCCTGACGCACTTGCCGACGATGCCGAGGACCGCAGCCAGTACCTGCTGCGCATCCAGCACCCCGCACTGGTACGGGTGCATCGGGCCGGTCGGCTGGACGGCGGCGCGCTCGACGGTTGGGGTTTCGTGGAGATGGCCTACATCGACGGCGCTTCCCTGCAGGAGGCGCCGGCTGACCCCGAGATGCTCGACCGGCTGTGGCCGCTGGCCGAGGCGCTGGACCTGCTGCACACCGGAACGTGGTCGGACGGACTGCCGTTGGTGCATCGCGACGTCAAGCCGGCCAACTTGGTGCTGGCACCCGACGGTGAGCTGGTGCTGGTCGATCCGTCGACGCTGCGAGGCGTGGATGCCACGCAGCTGACCAGGGTCGGTACCCCCGTGTTCAGCGCTCCAGAGGTCGTCACCGGCCGCATCGGCCCCCCGGCGGACGTGTACTCGTTCGCTGCCACCGTCGTCGCGCTGGTGACCGGTGCCCGGGGGCAGCGGCTGGTCGCGCTCCTCGACGACGG
>JALZLC010000005.1 GCA_030858885.1 Actinomycetota bacterium | reverse complement strand
CGCTGCCAAGCCGGAAGCTCGTTCGGGCGCCCTCGGGGTTGTAACGGTTGGTGATGCGCCACTGCAGATCACCCTTGACGGCGCGGACAATCCCGGCGGTGTCGATGCCGTCGCCGTCCCAGTCGCCGGCAACAGGACGGTCACGCAGGCGCACCCGTCCCACCACGTAGGTCCGCCTCGGTCGCGTCGGCTGTCGGGCGTTGCTCGGCCGCCACTGCAGGTTGCCGCTGACCCCCCGCACCACACCCGCGGTGGTGGTCGTGTCGCCGTTCCAGTCGCCGGTGACCGGCGTGTCCTGCGGTGGTGGTGCCTGGCTGGCATAGGTCAGGGAGTAGATGTTGCGCGGGTAGCCGAAGAGCCGGTTGGCCTCGTGGTGGCGTGCGGGGGAGCGCCACACCGATGAGTCGCGCCGCCCGTCGTCGCCGAGCCCGTGGTAGTAGACGAAGAACAGGGTGCGGTTATCGGCGCCCCAGGTGGGCGACTCGACCAGGCCGGGCTTGCGGAACCGGGAGTGGACGGCGCCGCCTCTGGCCGGGATCACGTTCACCCGCGAGCGGTGCATCGAGACCTTGCCGACGAAGGTGATCTTGGTGCCGTCCGGCGACCACGAGGGTTCGCTGACATGGTTGCCCGACACCAGCGTCCGCCCGTTGGAGCCGTCCACGTCGATCACCCGGATACCGCTGGGACGCTGGTAGGTCAGCCGGCGGCTGTCCGGCGACCACGACGGCCGGGTGCCGCCGGTCGTGTTCGGTACCCGGCGTTCGCCGCTGCCGTTCGCCTGCATGGTCATGAGCCGGCAACACGACGAGGGCTGGCTGTTGCCCCTGTGATCTCGTGAGAAGGCGATGCGCTGCCCGTCCGGTGACCACACCGGGTCGAAGTCCGCGAACCTGGGATTGGTCAGCCGGCGCAGTCCAGACCCGTCGACGTTGACAACGTAGATGGCGTAGCGGCCGTCGCTGTCGTCGGTCAGCGGGCCGGCGAAGGTGATGCGCTGCCGGTTCGGCGAGAAGGACGGTCGCCCGACCGCCCGCCGCCGCAGCATCCGCTTGTTCGAGCCGTCGTGGTCGGTGAGGGCCAGCTGGTAGCTGAAGCCGTCGTCGAAGGTCTGCAAGAAGGCGAAGCGTCCCTTGCCTGACTCGATGGTGGCCGCGGGACGGGGGACCAGGGTGACGCCGGCAGTCAGCGCCACGACGCCGATGATCCCTGCCAGGCGACGTCGTGTGGTCATCGGCTGCCCTCTCGCGGGCTCACCGTGATGCTGGCGAGCAGGCGGTTGACCTGCGCGACCAGCCGCTCGCGGTTGGCGTAGCTGCCAAGGACCACGTACAGGCAGTAGGCCCGCCCCGCCGAGGTGAAGAAGAACTGGCAGCCGCCCTGCCCGGGCAGCGCTCGCTGCAGCCGGTTGGGGCTGAACGACGAGGTCGAGACCGACGAGGGGAAGCCCTCGCGGGCGAACAACGCGGTTCCAGCAGCCTCAGCGTCGAACTCCAGCAGCGCCACGAACACGTCGCCGCCGCGCATGACCTCGACCGCGCCGCTGCCGTAGTCGCCACGCTCGACAGGCAACGCGAAGTTGCCGGCGTGCAGGATCTGCTGGGTGGTGCCGCCGGCCTGGTCGGCGCGCTGATAGATGCGACCGTCCCAGCCGCGCGGCAGGTCGGTGGACAGGCCCTGTCGTTGCAGCCTCACGCTGCACCCGCCACCGCGAGCACCGCGATCGCCGCCGCCAAGCCCTGGGCTGCGATAGCCCCGCGCCTGACTGCGGGCGCCAAGGCGCTGACCAGGCGGTGCGCCCCCACCAGCCGCTGGGGGGTGGTCACGCGTCCCAGCGCCAGCACCGGCAGCGCGCGCACCAGCCCGAAGGTTCCACCGATCGCCAGCCCGGCCGTGACCGATGCGGTCAGCAGCGCCAGCGCAAAGGTCAGGTACACCGCAGCCGTCGTCACGATGGTGACCACGCCGAGTCCCAGCTGGACGCCGAAGCCCAACCCGATCACCCAACCTCGGTAGCGGTGCAGCCAGTCCTCGTTGACCTGGCGGTGGATCGTCGGCAAACCCAGCCCGCCGAGGTCGCAGGCAACCGCCAGCAGGCAGGCGGCGGCCACCAGCAGCGCCAGCCAACCCGGTCCCGGCCACCACAGCTGTGCGACCGTGGCACCGAGGCCGCCGAGCAGCCCGCCGAGCGTGGCACCCCCGAGCACGGAGCCGAGGACGTACAGCGCCGCGGTGGCGCCCCATGTTCTGTTCCTGCCCCGCTCTCCGAGCGGGGTGATGCTGGACAGCATCGATTCCCCTCAGGGCGACCAGGTCGAGCGGATGCCGGCCACGGCGGCGACCGACAGCCCGGCCGCGAGCAGCTCCAGCGGCGTCATCGCCGACGCTCCGGCGCGGGCTGTCGCTGGAACTCGGTGACCGC
>JALZLC010000023.1 GCA_030858885.1 Actinomycetota bacterium | reverse complement strand
CGCCAAGATCGTCCCGTCGGTGCTGCCCGCCGACCTCGCCCGCCTGGGGGAGAACTGCGCCGCGCTCGACGCGGCCGGGGTGGATCGCATCCAGTGGGACGTGATGGACGGGCGCTTCGTGCCCAATCTGACCTTTGGACCCGACGTCATCGCCGCCTGCCGGCCGCACGCCACCTGCGGCTTCGAGGCGCACCTGATGTGTGAGCGACCCGAGCACATGCTGTCCGCCTACGTCGAGGCCGGCTGCGAGCTGGTCATCGTGCACCCCGAGGCACTGCAGCAGCCGCACCGCACCTACGGCGCCATCCGCGAGCTGGGGGTGCGCAGCGGTGTTGCCCTGTCCCCCGCCAGCGGCCTCGGGACCGTCGAGCACGTGCTCGATCAGATCGACCTGCTGCTGATCATGACCGTGAACCCTGGCTTCGGCGGTCAGGCGTACCTGCCGTCGATGGAACCCAAGATCGCCGCCGCTCGCGCGATGATCGAGGCCAGCGGCCACGACATCGAGTTGGAGGTCGACGGCGGCATTGGACCGGACACCATCGCCGGTGCGGCCGCCTCGGGGGCTGACGTGTTCGTTTCCGGCAGCGCGTTATGGCGCTACCCCAGCTACGCCGAAGGCGTCGCCGACCTGCGCCGTCGCGCCGAGGCGGCGAGACCGGCTAGTCGCGACGTTCCAGGCCGGCGATCACCAGGCTGACTTGCCCCGCCACGATCCGCGCGCGGTGCAGCTCGGCTCGGGTCCACAGCCGGCGCGTGCGGCTGTAGAACTCCACCAAGCCCATGGCGCGGCCACGCGCGTGCATGGGCACCAGCAGCACGGAGCGATAGCCCATGACGCCCAGCAAGGCCCGCTCCGCAGGGTCGGCGCCCGAGTCGTCGGACAGCACCTGTAGCACCTCGCGGCGCTTGAACGCGGCGGCCGTCGCCGGGTAGTCAGCGAGCCGGAAGCGCTCGCCCGTTCTGCGCCACGCCGCCACGTCGATGGACTCCAGCGCGTCGGCCTGCTCGTCGAACGACGACAGCAACACGTGGTCCGCGCCGAGCATGGCCGCCATGTCCTCAACCAGCGGCGCCAGATCGTCCAGCGAGGTGATGTCGGGCAGGAAGCCGGCGAGGTCTTCGAGGTACCGATCGGCATCTTCGATGGGCGCACGCCGTTCACGGCGGAACTGCATGGCTGCCGAGCTGGCGCCAACACAGGCAGCCGCGGCTGCGGTCTGGATCTTCGCCCAGGGGGCCTCCGGCCGGGCCAGCGCGTACCCCTGCGCGTAGGCCACGTCCAGATCGGCCAGCATCGTCAGCTCATCGAGGGATTCGACCCCTTCGGCGCAAACGCCCGTGCCGGTGCGTCGGGCGAAGCGGACCAGCGACTCGATCAGTGCGACCTTGACCGGGTCGCGGTGCACTCCCTCGATTAAGGCGCGGTCGATCTTCAGAAAGTCGGAGCGGGTGCGCATCATGCGCTGCAGACCCGCATACCCGGAACCGGTGTCGTCGATGGCGATGCGCGCTCCTGCCCCGCGAAGGGCCACCAGTGCCGCCTCCAACGACCGCTCGTCGGTGACCGCCTGCTGCTCGGTGATCTCCACCACGACGCCCCGCAGGTCGGTGGGCAGCGCCTCGAGCACCTCCAAGGACGTCACGGCCGAGGGGCTGAGGTTCACCGACACGTAGGTGCCGGGCGGGCGGGGTACGGCCAGCGCGGCCTTGACGGCCTTGGCCTCCAACGGCTCCCCGAGGCCACAGGCATGCGCCTGGGCGAACCACACGTCCGGCGGCTGCGATGGCAGCTGTGGGAAGCGCGCAAGCGCCTCGTAGCCGACGATCCTGCCGGTGGCCAACATCACGATGGGCTGGAACACCGGCGTGATCCCTGTCGGCGAGGCCACCACCGCTGCAATCCGCGACCTCAGGGCCTGCAGATACGGCAACGAAGTGGGCGCGCGGGCAAAGCCGTTGCCCACGGTGCCAACGGCCGTCATTGTCCCCCCAGCAGGATGCATACAGGTACAAGGATCGGTCGTTGTGGGTCATTCCTGGATAGCCCGTCCGTGGATGACCCGAATGGACTAGTCCTTTCCTCCGATCGGGCCACGCGCCACATAGACGTGGTCGGCATCTCCCCGCTGCGCCGGCACGGTGTGCACCTCCACGGTCCCGAAGCGGCGCCGCAGGCGCCGCTCAAACGCCTCGGCGGCGGCCGAACTCCAGACCGACAGCGCGCCGTGCGGCGCGAGCACCACCGCTAGCGCCTCCAGACCGGCGTCGGAGTACAGCCGGACGTTGCCCGGCACGACCGTCCAATCCGGGCCGTTGTCAATGTCCAGGCAGGCCGCGTCGACCTCCACGCCGGCACCGTCCAGCCAGTCCAGGAGATCGGCGTGCACCACCTCGACGCGGGGATCCTCGATGGCCGCGGCGGTCATCTCTCGCAGATAGGTCTGGTGCCAGGCGATCACCGCCTCCTCGACCTCGACGACGGTGACGCGCTGGACGCAGGGGTGGCGCAAGGCCTCGACCAGGGAGAACCCGACACCTAGACCGCCGAGCAGCAGGTGCACCGAAGCGCTGAGCCCTCGCAGCGCTTCGATCACCAACAGCCGTTCCGAGGCGCCTCCGCCGGCGGTCGACATCAGGAACACGCCGTTGGCGATGACCTCCAGCTCGCCGCCGTCCCGGCGCAGGACCACCTCTCCCCGCGGCGTGGTGCGCCGCTCGAGCACGGTTGCCATGCCGCCTCCTGTGTGATCCCAAGCATCTCGGCGTAGCCGCCCTCCCGTTCGATAGGGTCCCACTCGCCCACACCTGCGGTGGCGACACGAATCAAGACCTCGTCCGCGCCCACCGCCGGCACGGGGAGCGACTGCAACCCCAGCGTTTCCGCTGCGCCGAACCCATCGATGGCGACGGCCTGCATCGTGGTCGGTCGTTCCTGCTTCATCCCGAGAATCTACCGGCTGTATCAAACAACCGAGCTTGGTCCGCGACGATCGCAGCGACTGCGACCAGACGCCTTAAGACTTCTGCCTGCGCAGCGACCGGCACCACCTCGTGCGCGAGGTATGCGGGCGATCGAGACCTGGAGGCCGATCCCGACGGCGGCGCAGGCGCCCAGCTGAGTCCAACGCCGTACGATCTCTGTCATGGACCTGCAAGACGTGCTCGATGTGCTCGCGGCACTCGAGCGGGAGGGGGTCCGGTATGCGGTATTCGGTGGTCTGGCCATGGCTGCTCATGGTCTGGACCGCGGCACCAGGGACCTCGATCTGTTCCTCGCCGCCGACGAGGAGAACGTCGCCAGACTTCGACGGGCGCTCCACGGCGTC
>JALZLC010000017.1 GCA_030858885.1 Actinomycetota bacterium | reverse complement strand
TCGAATGTCCCGTCGCGAGACCGAAGCGACCAACGACCGGGTCGCCAGCGACCGCGAGTACGCGCCGACCCCCGTCCAGACGGACGGCAACGGCAGCGCCATCGCGGCGTTCGTCCTTGGCTTCATGGCCCTCACCTTCTTCTTCATGGTCTTCACCGGTCCAGCAGCCCTGCTGTTCGGCCTGATCGCCGCCATCTTCGGCTTCGTCGGCATCGGCAAGGCCAAGACGCTGGGCGGCCTCCACAAGGGCCTGGCCGTGAGCGGGCTCATTATGGGTGTGCTCGCGCTGGTGCTGGCCATCGCGGCCATCGTCGGTGGCCTGTCGCTGGCCAACAACCCGCAGATTCAGCAGCAGTTCCAGAACCTGCTCAACGACGCGCAGAACGCCACCTCGTAGGTAGGTATCCACGCGAGGGGCTCGGCTTTGGAGCCGAGCCCCTTTCGCGCTGTCCCGACAGCGCGGCTCGCCGATCTTCCACGACAGGAGAACGCCATGGAGTACACGCATCTCGGCCGCACGGGGCTGTCCGTCAGCCGCCTGTGTCTCGGCACGATGAACTTCGGTCCGGAGACCTCGCAGGAGGACTCCCACGCCATCATGGACGCCGCCCACGAGCGAGGGATCTACTTCTTCGACACGGCCAACGTCTACGGCTGGAAGCAGGGCGAGGGGATCACCGAGCAGATCGTCGGCCGCTGGTTCGCCCAGGGCGGTGGGCGGCGGGACAAGACGGTCCTGGCCACGAAGCTGTACGGCTCGATGAGCGACTGGCCCAACGACACCTACCTGTCGGCCCTGAACATCCGTCGCGCCTGCGACGCGTCGCTGCGGCGGCTGCAGACCGACCACATCGACCTGTACCAGATGCACCACATCGACCGGAACACCCCCTGGGAGGAGATCTGGCAGGCGATGGAGGTGCTCGTCGCCCAGGGCAAGATCCTCTATGTGGGATCGTCCAACTTCGCCGGGTGGAACATCGCGCAGGCCCAGGAGGCGGCCAAGGCCCGCCACTTCGTGGGCCTGGTCAGCGAGCAGTCGCTGTACAACCTCACCGAGCGCAGCGTCGAGTTGGAGGTCGGCCCGGCCTGCCAGGCGTACGGCCTCGGCCTGATCCCCTGGTCTCCGCTGGGCGGCGGGTTACTGGGCGGCATCCTTCGCAAGCAGCGGGAGGGCCGGTCGGCATCCGACCGCATGCAGGAGCGGCTGGCGGAGCGCCGTGAGGAAGTGGAGGCCTACGAGGCGTTCTGTGACGAGTTGGGAGAGCAGCCGTCCGACGTGGGTCTGGCTTGGCTGTTGCACCAGCCCGTCGTCACCGCGCCGATCATCGGGCCGAGGACGATGGAGCAGCTCCAAGGAGCGCAGCGTGCGTTGGAGATCAGCTTGGACGACAAGGCGCTGGCGCGTCTCGACGAGCTGTTCCCCGGCCCCGGCGATCAGGCCCCGGAGGCCTACGCCTGGTGACTGGTGGCTGGCGGGGCCCCCGCTGTCAGTTCCCGCCCGCAACGCCGAACCATCGGCTCGAGGCCACGACAAGAGATTCCCTAGGTAAGTCCCTGGTGCCGAGCGATTCCTTAGCTATGCTTCCCGCGTGAGCGAGGGCGGACTACGGATCGGGCAGGCGGCCGCGCTGCTGGGGATCAGCGTGGACACGCTGCGGCGCTGGGAGGACGAGGGCCGGGTCGAGTTCACCCGCAGCGCGGGCGGTCAGCGGCTGGTCCCGTTGGCAGCGGTGCAGCGGTTGCTCGCCGAGCGGCGCCCCGCCTCCCGGGTCATCACCGCGTCCTCGGCCCGCAACCAGTTCGACGCCATCGTGACCAAGGTCGTGCGCGGGGACGCCGCCGCCACCGTCGAGATGCAAGCGGGCGCGTACCGGCTGGTTGCCCTCACCACGGCGGAGAGCATCGACGAACTCGGACTCGAGGCCGGCACGCGGGTGGTGGCCTCGGTCAAGGCCACGAGTGTCGTGGTCGGCCTACCCAGGGAGTAAGCATGCACGTCCGCACTGGAGTCCTGCTGCTCGCCGTGCTGCTCGCCGCCTGCGGTGGCGGCCAGAGCGCATCACCGCCAGACGCGGCCTCACAGCCGGCGTCGGAGCGTGCGTCTGAGGCGCTGTCGGGTGAGCTCACGGTGTTCGCCGCGGCGTCGCTGACCGACGCCTTCGAGGACATCGGCGAACGCTTCACCGCCGCCAACCCCGATGTCGAGGTGGCCTTCAACTTCGGGTCGAGTTCGACGCTGGCCACCCAGATCGTCGAGGGCGGGGCACCCGCGGACGTGTTCGCGTCAGCCAGCCAGACAACCATGGACGTCGTCAACGACGCCGAACTGCTCGCCGGCGAGCGAGCCGACTTCACCGGCAACGTGCTGGAGATCGCCGTCGAGGCCGGCAACCCTCTGGACATCCAGGGGCTGGAGGACCTCGCCCGGCCCGAGGTCACCCTGGTGCTCGCCGCCGAGGAGGTCCCCGCAGGACAGTACGCCCGTGAGGCGCTGGCGGCTCAGGAGATCGAGGTGAACCCGTCGTCGTTGGAGGTCGACGTGCGGGCCGTGCTGTCGCGGGTCGAGCTGGGGGAGGCCGACGCGGGGGTCGTCTACGCCAGCGACGTCGCCACGGCCGGTGACCAGATCGAGGGCGTCGAGATTCCGCCTGACCAGAACGTCCCGGCGAGCTACCCGATCGCGACGCTGGCCGAGGCGCCCAACCCCGCCGCCGGCGAGGCGTTCGTCGGGTACGTGCTGTCCGACGAGGGACAGGCGGTGCTCGACGAGTACGGCTTCACGCCGCCGTGAGCCCGCGCCGGGCTCCGGCATCACGGTCACGCGGCCTACCCCCGACCGGCGTGGCCTGGCTGGGTGTGCTGGCGATGGCGCTGGTGATCCTGCCGCTGGTGGGCCTGCTGGTGAGCACGCCGTGGCGGCGACTGGGTGATCTGCTGTCCGATCAGACCGTGCTCGCGGCGCTGCGGCTGTCGCTGCTGACGTCGCTTGCGGCATTGACGGCTTCCACCGTGCTCGGCGTGCCGCTGGCCTGGCTGCTGGCCAGGCGCGACTTTCCCGCCAAGACGTTCCTGCGGGCGCTGTGCGTGTTACCGATGGTGCTGCCGCCGGTGGTCGGCGGCGTCGCGCTGCTGCTGGCGTTCGGACGGCGAGGGCTGATCGGCCAGCCCCTTGACCAGCTGACGGGCATCACCCTGCCGTTCACCACCTCCGGTGTCGTGCTCGCCGAGACGTTCGTGGCGATGCCGTTCCTCGTCGTCACCGTCGAGGCGGGGTTGCGGTCGATGGACCGCCGCTACGAAGACGTCGCCGCCACGCTCGGCGCAGGCCGGTGGCTGTCGTTCCGGCGGGTGACGCTGCCGCTGCTGGGCCCGTCGCTGGGCGCCGGGATGGCCCTGTGCTGGGCACGGGCCCTCGGCGAGTTCGGCGCCACCATCACCTTCGCCGGCAACCTGTCGGGCCGGACCCAGACGATGCCGCTGGCGGTGTACCTGCAGCTGGAACGCGATGTCGACGCGGCGATCCTGCTGAGCCTGGTCCTGCTCGCCGTGTCGGTGGTGGTGCTGGTCGCCCTGCGCGGCCGCTACCTCGACAGCGGGTGAACGCGCCGACGCCGGACGCCTGGCTGTCGGCCGCCGCGCGCCAGCAGCCCGCGCGTGGCGGCCTGTCGGCGCAGGTCGCGGTGACCCTCGGGACCCTCGATCTGGACGTCTCGCTCGACGTCGCCGCGGGTGAGGTCGTCGCCCTCCTCGGCCCCAACGGCGCCGGCAAGACCACGCTGCTGCGCGCCCTCGCCGGGCTGGTCGGGTTGCGGTCGGGACGCGTGGAGCTGGACGGGCGGGTGCTGGACGACACCGCTCACGGCGTGTGCGTCTCGCCGGAGCTGCGCGGTGTCGGCATGGTCTTCCAGGACCACCTGCTGTTTCCCCACCTGACCGCCGCGGACAACGTCGCCTTCGGGCTACGCGCCCGCGGGATGGCCGCCGGTCCCGCCCGAGAGGTGGCCGTCGACTGGCTGGCCCGCGTCGGGCTGCCAGACGCCGCCCGCGCCAAGCCGCGGGCGCTGTCTGGCGGACAGGCGCAGCGGGTCGCGCTGGCGCGGGCGCTGGCGTTCGAGCCGAGCATGCTGCTGATGGACGAGCCGCTGTCCGCGCTGGACGTCGAGGCGCGCCTGGCGATCCGCCGGGAGCTGCGGGCACACCTGGAGGCCTTCGGCGGGCCTTGCCTGGTCATCACCCACGACCCGGTGGAGGCGATCGCGCTGGCCACCCGGCTGGTCATCGTCGAGGCGGGCCGGGTCGTCCAGGACGGATCGATCGAGGACGTCACCCAGCGACCGAGGTCGACGTGGATCGCGGAGCTGGTGGGGCTCAACCTCTACCGGGGCGAGGCGCGCGGTCACGCCATTCGTCTTCCGTCCAACCAGGAGCTGGTCACCGCGACCCTGGCAAATGGGAAGGTCTTCGCCGCGGTGCACCCCCGCGCTGTGGCCCTGTATCGAGGTAGGCCCGAGGGCACGCCGCGCAACGTCTGGGCCGGCACCATCGGTGGGCTGGACGTGCAGGGCGACCGCATCCGCGTCCACGTCGACGGTCCCCTGCCGGTCGTCGCCGAGGTCACCCCCGCGGCGGTCGCCGCGCTGGACCTCGGGGTCGGCGGAGACGTGTACGTGTCGGTCAAGGCGGCGGAGGTCAACCTGTACCCCGCTTGACGCGGCGGCGGAACCGGGTGGGCGGTACTGGGCTCGAACCAGTGACCTCTTGCTTGTCGAGCAAGCGCTCTCCCGACTGAGCTAACCGCCCCGGGGCGCGCAGGATAGCGCACGACGATCCGGAGCCGCCACGTCGCTCCGCCG
>JALZLC010000010.1 GCA_030858885.1 Actinomycetota bacterium | reverse complement strand
CCAGCCATCGATCCGGTTCACGCTCGGCCGGCGCGGCTCAGTCGTTTCGAAGAGTGCGTCCGGAGAGCACGAGCCCGAGGACGGTGCCAAACACGAGGTGGGCGCTGAGGTCCTTCCACAACGTCTCGCGGTCGTAGGACGTGATCGGCTCGTAGATGCCGGTGGCGCCGAGCGCGGCGTACGACGTGCCCCATGCCGTCATCCCGGTAAGCACTCCGGCGGCCGCCGGCTGCAGCGCCGTCGCCGCCAGTCCAGCGGCGGATCCCCAGCCGGCGCCGGTCGCCCAGTGGACGACGTTGCTGGTGGCGGCGACTGCCGAGTCGGGCACGTCGAAGCCAACGGCGTCGGCGATCCCCTTGCCGATCTTCGCGGGAGCAGGGGTCGCGTCGTCGTCGAAGCCCGTCGCCGAGCTCGTGAACTCCCACGCTGCGAAGCCTGGCTCGCCACCGTCTGCGCGGTGGCGCCGGTACCACAGGATGTCCATCGCGAGCGTGGCGACGAGCCCCGCCGTAGCGCCACGGGCTGCGGACCGCCAGATGCTCATCGGGTCACCCTACGCAGACGACGCTCGCCCGGAGGCAGGCCACGGCACAGCGGTACGCCAAGCCTTTGAGCAAGAGCGGCCAGGTGGCAAGACAGATCAAGCCGTTACGCCAAGGAGGAAGCGACGGCCCGGTCAGGCAGTGCTGCTCAGCATCGACATCGATGAAGCGTCGACCCTCGGCGTCCTCGTACCTTGCAACAGGGATGACGGTCACCGGCAGGCCGTTCTCGAGCACCGGCTCGCCACAGCCGGCTGACGCGACCACTCGCCGCGCGCCGGCGTCGTACGATGGGAGCGTGCTGGACCTCGGGATCGACGTGGACGTCTGGCCCTGGATCTGGTTGGTGGTCGCCGTCGGGTTCGCGCTGGTCGAGCTGACCGTGCTCGGTGGCTCCTTCGTGCTGCTGCCGTTCGCGATCTCGGCGTTCGCGGCGATGATCCTCGCCTTCTACGACATCGCGGTGGAGATCCAGTGGGCGGTCTTCGTGTTCGGCGGCGCCGCGCTGTTCGTCGTGATGACGCAGTGGTTGCGTCGCTTCGTCGCCGAGAACGAGCTTCCCGCCGGGGTCGGCGCCGACCGCCTGGTCGGCACGACCGGCATCGTCACCATCGACATCTCGCCCGACGACACCGACCGCCGCGGCCGCGTCAGCGTCGACGGCGAGGTGTGGGGCGCGATCACCGACAGCGCCGTCTCGATCCGTTCGGGCGCTCGCGTGCGCATCGCCTCGATGCGTGGGACACGAATCGTGGTGGAGCCCGTCGAACCGAACGAACAGGGCGCGACGAGCGCCGGAGAGGAGCGCCCGTGACCGTCGCAATCGTCGTCATCGTCGCCATCGCCGTGGTGGGCATCGCCTACCTGATCGGCGCCGTCAAGATCGTGCGCCCCTACCAGCGAGGACTCGTCGAGCGGCTCGGGCGCTTCAAGACGACGAAGGAGCCAGGCTTCAACCTCATCCTCCCGTTCATCGAGACGATGCGGCTCGTCGACATGCGCGAGCAGGTCGTCGACGTCCCACCCCAGGAGGTGATCACGTCCGACAACGTGGTCGTGTCCGTCGATGCCGTCGTGTACTACGAGGCCACCGATCCGCAGCGCCTCGTCTACAACGTCGCCGACTTCTTCACGGCGATCACCAAGCTGGCCCAGACGAACCTGCGGAACCTGATCGGCGACATCGAGCTGGACAAGGCGCTGACGTCGCGCGACACGATCAACGCCCAGCTGCGCGAGGTGCTCGACGACGCCACCGACAAGTGGGGCGTCAAGGTCGTGCGCGTCGAGATCCAGCGCATCGACCCGCCGCCCGAGGTGGTGGCGGCGATGCACGCACAGATGCGTGCCGAGCGCGATCGCCGGGCGACGGTCACGGAAGCTCGCGGCTACCAGGAGGCGGCGATCACCCGCGCCGACGGCGAGAAGCAGTCGTCGATCCTCGCCGCCGAGGGACGCAGGCAGGCGGCCGTGCTCGACGCCGAGGGAGACGCTCAGGCGATCGAGCTGCGCGCCACGGCTGAGCAGCTGCGGCTCGAGAAGCTCGGCCGGGGCGAGGGCGAGGCCGCCCGGGCCCGGCTCACCGGCATCAAGGCCGCCGACGCCGACAACGTCGTGCTGACGGTCGAGTACCTCGAGGCGCTGCAACGCATCGGCGACGGCCGGGCGACCAAGCTGATCATCCCCGCCGAGTTCTCCGGCCTGCTCGGCACAGTCGCGGCGCTCGTCGAGACGACGCGGCGCGACGACGGCGAGGTCGAGGCGCGGGCTCGTGACGGACTGGCGGTGCCCGACGAAGCGGAGCGGGTAGAGGTGCCACCGCCGACCGAGATTCCATGAACGCGAACCCGCCACGGCAAGGCTGGTACCCCGATCCCGAGGGCGGCGTTCGCCTGCGGTGGTGGGACGGGAGCGACTGGACAGGGGCCTACCGCTCGCGCCCCGGCCCGGGCGAGCTACTGGCGCTCGCCGCAGTCGACAGAGACCGGCTCGCAGCAGGACGCGGGGCGGCGGCGCCGCAGCGCGCCACGTCCGGGCGCGACATGGGTGGGCTCTCACGTCCGGCCGCCGAGGAGATCATCAGCCAGGTCCGGCAGGTGGCGCGCAGCGAGGTGAACCACGCGGCCGACGTGTTCTCCCAGCGCGCTCGATCGGCGACCCAGGAGCTCGAGCCGCTGATCTCGCAGTACACGAGCAAGTTCCTCCGATGGCTCAAGATCGCGCTGGTGGTCGTCGTCGTGCTCGTGATCGCCTGGCTCGTGTTCGCGGCGATCGCCGAGGTGACGTTCTTCGGGTGGCTCGGCGACAGGATCGACAACCTCACCGACGAATGACGGTCCGCGCACGTACTGCCTGGTCGCGTTGCAGCGGATACGCGGGCCACTCAGCGAGAACGGCGAGGAGGTGACTCCTCGTCGACCGATTATGACCCGGCAGAGCTCATCATCTGCGTACCAGGATCATGCCTCGTCAGGCAGACCGACGGTGCAATGCGATTCCCCTTGCCAGCGCCGCGACGAGATACGACGAGCGCAGCGTCTTAGAAGAATCGTTAGAAGTTCTGCCTAGATCGCCGTGTTGTCTGCAACAAACAACACGCCTAGATGGGCAACATTCGGTAGCCTGTCCCCATAGCAAGACCTGGACGCCTCGACAACGCCGCCGAGCGGCTCCGCGAGCTGCTCCCTGGCGACTGGATGCTCAGTCTGACGCGCCCAGCCGACCGCGGCCCCGACTTTCGGATCACCACGCCCGCGGGAGCGACCATCGACATCGAGGTGAAGGCGCTCAAGGACGCAACACCGCGCTGCATCGCCGGTCTGACCCGGTCAGCCTCGCCGACCATTGTCGTGGCTGATTGGCTCAGCCCCCGCTCCCGTGACCTCCTGCGTGCGAGCGGTACCAGCTACCTGGACGCAACTGGGAACGCGGAGATCCGACTCGACGCGCCAGCCGTGTACATCCGCACCGACGGCGCCGACCGCAACCCCGCACCGAAACCGACGACCGGGCCGGGTCTGAGAGGCCCCAAGGCATGGGCCATCCTGCGCACCCTTGCCGAGGTCCCCCCGCCACTGGGCGTGCGCGAGCTGGCGGAGGCAGTCGACGTCGACCCTGGCTACGTCTCCCGCGTCGTGCGAGCGCTCGAGGACGATCTGCTCGTCACTCGCACCCCACGCGGGCCGGTCACCAACGTTGAGTGGGAAGGCGTCATCCGCCGAGCCGCCTCGACCTACTCCCTCTTCGACTCCAACGAGACCTCGACCTGGGTCACGACCTCCGGCCCCGACCGCCTCATCGATGACCTCTGCGCCAAGCGGGTCGGAGACTGGGCCGTCACCGGCTCCATCGCCGCGTCCCGCCTCGCCCCCGTTGCCGCAGCCGAGATGGCGGTCATCTACACCGCCGACCCGGAGCGGCTCGCACGAGCAGGACGCCTCCTTCCCACCACCCGCGGCGCCAACGTCGTGCTGGCCGTCCCCTACGACCCGGTCGTCTTCGAGGGCACCATCAAGTCCGGCGTTGTCACCTACGTGTCAACCGCTCAGCTCGCGCTCGACTCGCTCACCGGCAACGCCCGCATGCCAGCCGAAGGGGAAGCGATCCTCGGTTGGATGCGCAAGAACGAACCGCGGTGGCGCAATCGAACGCTGTCACGTCGAAGCAAGCGACGGAGCGCATGATGCCCGACGACGGCCTGCGCATCGAGTATGTCGAAGCGAGACGAGTGCTACTCGACGTGCTCACTGCCCTCACCCCGCACCTCGACGCGCTCGTCCTCGTCGGCGCCCAGGCCGTCTACCTTCGCACCGCTGGGCGCATCGAGACCTACCAGCCCTTCACCACCGACGCCGACGTGGTCCTCGATCCCAATCTCCTCGGACCGATCCCGCCGCTCGGCCAAGCCATGGAACGAGCCGGGTTCCGGCTCACGGACGAACCTGGCATCTGGGAAGCCCACCTCACCCGACCCGGTTTCAGCGAGGAGATCGTCGTCCCCGTCGACCTCATCGTGCCCGAGGAGCTCGCACCCAAGGCCGGGCGTCGATCGGCACGCCTCCCCGGCGAGCACGGCAAGGCAACCGCCCGCAAGAGCCCTGGCCTCGCCGGCGCCGTCGTTGACAGCTCCCCCATTGAGCTCGCCTCGCTCGAGGGCGGCGACGCGCGCCTCATCACGGTCAACGTCGCCGGCTACGCCGCGCTGCTCGTGGCCAAGCTCCACAAGCTCGGCGACCGCCTCGCGACACCGGAGCGGCTGCACGCCAAGGACGCCGGTGACGTCTACCGCCTCTTCGACGCCGTCGCCCCCGAGGACATGGCCACCACGCTGGGAGCGCTGCTGGATGACGAGCGATCGACGGCTACCACGACCAAGGCGCTCGCCTACCTCGACCAGCTCTTCGTCACGCCGGCCAGCACGGGAACCCGCCTCGCCGTCGAGGCGCTGCGCACCGTCCTCCCCGAGGACACCGTGAGCGCCGCCGTGACGGCGTACGCCGCCGAACTTCGCCGCGTCCTCCGAGCATCGTGATCAACGCCAGCCGGACGCGTGTTTGGGACCATCCCTGAGCCGCTCGTGCGGGACTACCGGGTCGGTCCCAGCGTCGGCGCGCACACCGGGCCCGGCACGGCCGGGGCCGTCTACCACCCCCTCTGACAGTGAGGCTGGCGAGCCGGAACTACCACCATGGTCGTCGCTGCTGACGGCAACCAGACCACGCTCAGCTTCGACCTCACCAAGCCCTGAGCTCGCCGGACCGAACGGCACCACGCACCATCCCGAACTGCAGCCCTTGGTTCACGCGCCGTCGATCACTCTTGCGATGACCTCGGGGCGGCGTACGGGCAGATGGTGGTCGCCATCGACCATCTCGAGCGTGACGGCCTGGTGGGTGCCGCGGAGCTGCGCGGCGAGCGACTCGACGTGTGCCGGTGGTGCCGTGCGGTCGCTACGGCCGTGGATGAACGTGATCGGAGCTCGGACCTGGGTGAGGTCAGGACCCAGGCGGTGCTCGACGACGACGTTGCAAAGCGTGCGGCTGTACGACGGCCAAGAGTGGCGCGCCCCGTCTGCTGCGACCTCGCGAGGTAGGTCCCGTACGAGCAGCGGCGCCAGGGCCACGGCGACGGGTCGCAGCCGGCACATCGTCTCGCACAGCAGCCGAGCAGACGGATGGCCCCCGACGGTGAGGCGGGCCAGGCTGCCGAGCTTGCCGATCTCGGCTCGAGCGGCCGCATCGTCGGGGTAGGCGGGCACAGCGACCAGCGCCAAGGACCGGACCGAGGCCGGATGTGACGCCGCGAGCGCGGCAGCGAGGATGCCGCCGGTGGAGTGCCCGACGATGACGATCTCGTCCTCGACGAAGCGCTCAAGCGCCGCCAAGTGGCACGCGACGTCGTAGCTCGCCTCTGGAGGCGCAGGCGACCGACCGAAGCCGAGTAGATCGGGAGCGACCAGCCGTCGCCCGTGCACCGCGGCGAGGAGCCGGTCCCAGTAGTGCCCCGAGGCTCCGAGTCCATGGAGCAGTAGGACCGTCGGCCCGGTACCCCTCGATTGGCTCCAGAGCACCTGGTCGCACGGGTTGGTCGGCATCGCCGCGGGTCTTCCTCGGCTCAGCTTGGTGGTGTCCCGAGCGCTCGTAGGACGAGGCCGGGATGGCGTCGTGTGATGGCTCGTGCGCCCGATGCTGCACCAACGACGGCGCCGAGCAGGGCTTCGGTCGTTGCCGAGCCCCCGATCAACGCGGGTCCACGGAGGGCGTCGAGGGCGTGCAGCTCAGCAGTTGCGAGGACCGTCACCAGCAGCCCGCCGCCGGCCGCCCGCAGCCCCACGGCCATGGTCGCCCGGCCACGGGTGGCGCGGGCGACCCCTGGCCAGGCGGCCGCCGCGAACAGAGGCGCGAGGTGGTAGGTGAGGGTCGGGTGCCTGAGGGCGAGCACGGTCCACACCGCCGTGATCGTCACCGCGGCGAGCAGCGGGGCGTGGGCCCGGACACGGTGCCGTAGGGGCGCAAGCCGCCTTGCCTGCACGGCCCCGGCGCTGGTCATCCGGCTGTGTCGGTGATGGCGTCGAGGGCGGCGACGATGTCGGCCGGCGCCATGCGCTCACGGTAATTGGGGTCGAGGTGGCGGGCCCGCACCACGCCGGTGCGGTCGAGGACGAAGGTGGCCGGCACCGGGAGGTGCCAAGAGCCGTCGGCGTTGTGGTCGTCGAGCGCCATGCCCATGTTGCGGTACACGTCGCGCAGGGCGTCGGGGAGCTCGAACTGGAGCCGCCACGCGACGCTCACGGCCTGGTCGAGGTCGCTCAGCACGTCGAAGCCGAGCACGAGGCGCTCCGCGAACGGGAGCGAGTCGTCAGGCGCCTGCGGGCTGACGGCGACCAGGGATGCGCCACGCGCCTCGATGGCATCGAGCGACTCCTGGAGGGCGCGCAGGTGCAGGTCGCAGTACGGGCACCACGCCCCCCGGTAGAAGACGACGACGACGGGGCCCTCCGTAAGTCGGTCATCGAGGCTGACCGGCTTGCCCACGGCGTTGGGCAAGGTGAACGACGGGGCGCGCTCGCCGATCTCGATGCCCGGGACCGCGCCCGAGGTGCGCAGGTTCTCGATCATCTCATTGGCGATGCGACGCAGGTCGTCGCTGCTGGTGGGCTGGTCGCTCATCTGGTGGTGCTCCTCGCAGGGCGTGGGGTCCGGGCCACTGGGGCAACCCGGCGGCCCTAGTTGGGCATTCCCTGCCAGCACGTCGCGGCGCGATCCCAGGTTCTGCCCGCCCTGGTGTGGCAGCTAGCGCGCTCCGCTTGTCCGCGGGTGCGCTGTCGCCGCCACCGCCTCGAGGAGGGCCTGTTCGAGAACCTCGGTGAGCGCGGGATGGACGTAGAGGACGTCGTGGGCGAGCTGGTCGATGGTCTGACCGAGCTGCATCGCCTGCAGCAGCGGTTGTAGCAAGGTGGCGGCCTGAGGGCCGATGATGTGGGCGCCGAGGAGCAGCCGGCTGTCGGTAGCTGCGATGACCTTCACGAAGCTGGTCGTGTCCTCCAGCGCCCACCCGTAGGCGGTATCGGCGTAGCGCCGCACGGCGACGACGTGGCCGATGCCCTGGTCGATGGCCTGGTCCTCGGTGAGGCCGACGCTGGCGATCTGGGGGTCGGAGAACACGGCGTGGGGGGCCAGCCCCGTGGGGAGCCGGCGCGGGCTGGTCGGGTGGGTGAGGTTGTGGGAGACGACGCGCATCTCGGCGTTGGCCATGTGCTTGAGCTGGAAGTGGTTCGCGGCATCGCCTAACGCCCACACGCCGGGCACGCTGGTGCGGTAGGTGTCGTCGGTGATCAGGTGCCCGTGGTCATCGAGGGCGAGCCCTCCCGCGGCGGCGTCGAGCAGGTCGGTGTTGGGACGGCGGCCGGTGGCCACGAGCAGGAGGTCGGCGTCGAGCACGAGCTCCCCGTCGGGTCCGTCCACGGTGAGCGCCACACCTGTCGGTGTCGCTGCCACGGACCGGGCGGTGGTGTCGAGGTGCAGGTCGAACCGTTCGGCGGCGAGCTCGGTGAACCGGGCCGAGATGTCGTGGTCTTCGGTCATCAGCAGGCGGGGACCGCGTTGCACGATCTGCACGTGCGCGCCGAAGGCGTCGAAGACGTGGCCCATCTCGGCGGCGATGAACCCGCCGCCGAGCACGATCATCGACCTCGGGATCTCCTCGACTCGCATGATGGTGTCGGAGGTGTGGTAGCCGACGGTGCCGAGGCCGGCGACGTCGGGGATGTTCGGGCGCGAGCCGGCGGCTACGACGATGCGATCCGCAGTGAGGGTCTCGTCACCGACCTGGATCACCCGTGGGGCGACGAACCGGGCCGGTTCGGTGTACACGTCGACCCCCGACGAGCGCCGGTAGGCGACGGCACGTTCGTGGATCGGGTCGATGCGGCCGAACACCCGGTTCCGGATGGCCGGCCAGTCGACGTGGTCGACGTACGCCTCGATCCCGAGGCGGCGGGCGTCGGTGACGGCTCGTGCGGCGTCGGCGGCGACGACCAGCATCTTGGAGGGGATGCAGCCACGGTTGAGGCAGGTGCCGCCGAAGCGGTCGGGTTCGACGATGGCCGCCCGCAGCCCCGCCACCTCAGCGGTGAAGAGCATGTTGCCGCTCCCCGCGCCGATCACGATCAGGTCATAGGTCCGCACCACGGAGGTCTCCTTCGATCACGGCTGGTGCACCCGGGAACCCGGTCGCGCCCCGAATGCGTCCCAGCATTGTCGCGGCGAGCACCATGTCGGGACGTTTCCGGGCAGTCGGGCGGGTTCTCGGGGGCATGGAACGACTCACGATCCGACACGCGGCCTGGATCGCCCGGTGCCTCGGCCGCGGTGAGCTGGCCCCGCTCGGACCTGAGGACATCGACGCCCTGGCCGGAGAGCTCGACGAGTCACACCATGCCGGGGGCACCAAGGTCTTCGCCATGGGGGACGCCCCCGCACGGGTGTTCATCGTGCGCGAGGGCACCATCGAGCTGACCCGCAGTATGCACGGCCGCCAGATCGCGTTGCAGCTGCTGCGACCGGGCGACGTGTTCGGCGACATCCCGCTCATCGCCCGCATGCGACTCCCCTTCGATGCCCGTGCCCTCACCGATGCGGTCGTCCTGTCGATCGACTCGGCCACGCTGTGGCGCATCCTCGCGCAACATCCCCGCCTGGCCCGACGCTGGATGGTGTCGATCGCGCTCCGCATGGCCGAGGTCCAGGCCCGGCTGATCGACCTGCTCGCCGGCGGCCTACCCGCCCAGCTGGCCTCAGTGCTCGTCCGCGAGGCCGAACGCGGGGCGGTGCAGCTCAGCCAGCAGGTGCTCGCCGAGCTGGTCGGCGGGCGACGCACCAGCGTCAACCGCGTCCTCAAGGACCTCGAAGCCCGGGGGTTGATCGCCCTGCACTACCGCCAGGTCGAGATCCTCGACCCCGCCGGCCTCGCCTCGCTCGCCGACGACCTGACCACATCCCAGGTCGGAGAGCCCGCATGACCACCGCGTTCGTCCTCTCCGGGGGCGCCGCGCTCGGCGCCACCCAGGTCGGCATGCTCCTCGCCCTGAGCGAAGCCGGCATCCAACCCGACCTCATCGTCGGAACCTCCGTCGGGGCCGTCAACGGCGGCTGGATCGCCGGACGTCCCGACCGCGACGGGATCGCCGACCTCGCACGCCTGTGGCAGGGACTCAGCCGCGATGACATCTTCCCCACCCGGCCCCTGCTCGGGCTCCTGGGGTTCGCGGGCCGGCGACGCAACCTCGTGCCCGACACCGGTCTGCGCCGCCTCATCGCTGACAACCTCCGCTTCGAGCACCTCGAGGACGCCCCCGTCCCGCTGCACGTCATCGTCACCGACGTGCTCACCGGCGACGACGTCCGCCTGTCGACCGGCGATGCCCTCGACGCCGTCCTGGCCAGCGCTGCCATCCCCGCCGTGTTCCCGCCCGTGCACATCGACGGCCGCGACTACGTCGACGGCGGGGTGGTCAACAACACCCCGATCTCCCACGCCGTCAGCCTCGGCGCCGACACCGTGTGGGTCCTGTCCACCGGCTACGCCTGCGCCCTCACCGAACCACCACGCGGCGCCCTCGGCATGGCCCTCCACGCCCTCACCCTGACCGTCAACCAGCGCCTCGCCATCGACGTCGAACGCTACGAGCCGACCGTCGACCTGCGCGTCGTGCCACCCCTGTGCCCCATCCGCACGTCACCCTCGGACTTCAGCCACGCCGCCGAGCTCATCGACCGCGCCCACACCACCACCCGCGACTGGCTCACCTCCCGGCACCCCACCACCGGCCAAGCCGCCCTCCTCGGACCCCATCACCACTGACGCCGCCGCCCGGATCCGGGGGCGGCGCGTGCCACCGGGGTCCGGGCTCCGGTGTCGCGCGCCGGCTGCGGCAAAAGGCACCCGCTGGCTTCGTCAGACCGGAAGGTCGAGCAGTGCGTCGGCAACGGCGACGAGGTCCGCGCCGGTGACGGAGGCCGGGTCGAACATCGCCGGATAGGGGCCCTCGAGCCGAGCGCACCAGCCCGTCGTGAGCCCGGCGCGGTGTGCGCCGTGGATGTCCCAGGCGTGCACGGCGACGAGCGCGACGTCCTGGGGTCGGTGCCCGACCACCGCGGCGGCGTGGAGATACGGCGCCGGAGCCGGCTTCCAGATGCCGACCTCATCCACGCTGATCACGCGCTGCAGATGGTCGTCGAGCTGCGCGTCAGCGAGCAGCCGCCGGGTGTTGTCGGCACTGCCGTTCGTGAGGGCCACCACCGTGACGCCCGCTTCGCTCAGCCGGCGGAGCGCTGGGGCCGCGTCTGGATGAGCGGGGAGCCGTCCGAACGCTTCGATGACGCGGTCGTGATCGGGCCGGGTCGCGTCGGCCGCGAGGGTCCCCAGCGCCGACCGGGCTACGTCGCCGAACGGACGGAAGTCACCCGATGCGGCCAGAGCGAAGGCATCGCGCAGCAGGCGCGTGAAGAAGAGCTCGAGGTCGACACCGATCGGTTCCAGCGCCGCGGCGACCGGCGCGAGGGAGAACAGCGTTTCGACGACGTCGAACGCGACGACCACTGGACGGTGCGGCTCCCGCACGGGTGTCCCGGCTGCCATGGCGGGTGGTCGTCAGCTCTCGAGGTGGGCCCGGAGTCCCTCGACACCGCCAGCGATCGCGGGATCGATCATTGCCTTGGCCTCGTCAGGCTTCACCTCGGTCGAGTACACGACCAGCGAACCGTCGCCATCGGGGAGGACGTCCACCGTGCCGAGGTGGAACTCGAGCGGCATGGGACCCTCGGTGATCCGGTACTGGAACCGCCGCAGCTCGTCGTCGACGGTCACGATCTCCTCCACGAGCTCCACGCCTCCCATCGAGCAGCGTCGTGAGTCCTCGTCGGCACTCGAGATGTCGATCCCCGGGAACCACGCCGAGATCGCCCCCGCGTCGGACACGACCTTCCAGACCTCGTCTGGGCTGCGGTTGATGTGGGTGTGGTGGCGGATGGTGGCCATCGGCGATCCTCCTCGAGTTGGTCGGCGGCACGCAGGGCGCATGCTGCCAGGTAGGGAACCCGAAGACAGCCCGGGTGCTTCCCGGACCATCGGTCGCGGACCGTGGCCCCGCACCGACGCACTCCCAAGGCAGTGTGGAACGGGACGGTCATCGCCGACAGCGACGACACGGTCGTCGTGGAAGGCAACCACTACTTCCCGCCCGACTCGGTGCGGTGGGAGCACCTCCAGGAGAGCCGCAAGACCACGACCTGCCCGTGGAAGGGTCGGGCCAGCTACTACAACGTCGTGGTGGACGGAGAAGCCAACCGCGACGCTGCGTGGTACTACCCGAACCCCTCCGCGGCGGCCCGGCCGATCGCCGGGCACCTTGCGTTCTGGCGTGGCGTGCGCGTCGAGCGCTCCGACACGGCGAATGTGCCCGAGGCCGCTCGGCACCGCGACGACGGTGAGCGACCTGCTCGTCGCGGGTTCCTGCGGCGACTGCTCAGCACGGCACCCCACTGATCAACCCGAGCGCGTTGAGATCCGCCTCTCGCATGACCGCTCGCACCGCACCCTCGACGGTGAGATCCGCGTCGCCACCCACGCCTCGCGGTGAGGTGACCCAGAACGCCCCGCAGGAATGCAGACGCTCCTTCGTAGGGTTCCGGACGCGCGTCGAGGTGTGGAGGTGTAGGTGTCCGACGATCACGGATCTCCCCGGGGCCTGCTCGCTCTGGTCGCGGTGGGTTTGGTCGTGTGCTTGGGCCTGCCCGCCCTGCTGCTGGGCGGGGCCATCGCCATCGCCGCAGGCGCGATCATCGTCGGCGGTGGCCTCATCTTCGTTGTCGCGATCGAGCTCGGCATGTGGGGATGGTGGCGTCGCGGCACCGAACGGCGCCGCGACATGCCTGCAACCCCCCGGCAGTGGCTCGACGGGTCCGACCCTGACGGCACGGACTGAGGGTGCGCTCATCCGCGGAGCACTGACGGCGCTGGTTTCATGACCGCTGGTCCATCGTGGTCGGAGTACCTCCGCTCGTTCCACGGTGCGCGCGCCGGGATCACCGAGGATGTGCTGGCCCGGGCCACGGCCGATGGTGTGGCCCCCTACGGATGGCTGGCCGAGCCGGTGAGCGGCGCCGGATCGCTGGTGCTCGATGTGGCCTGTGGCAGCGGGCCGTTGCACGGCCGGCTCAGGGAGGCCCGCTGGGTTGGCCTCGACCTGTCCACCGCCGAGCTGCGACGGGCCGCCGTCAACGGTGCCAGTCCCCTGGTGCAGGCAGACGCCGCCCGTCTGCCGGTTCGACCCGGGGTCGTGGGTGCGGTCGTGTGCTCGATGGCGTTGATGATCGTCGAACCGCTCGACGCCGTGCTGTCCGAGGTGGCCCGCGTGCTGGCGCCCGGGGGCGTCTTCGTGGCCATGGTTCCCGTCGAGGGCCCGCTGAGCGGCTTGGACCGCCTCCGGTACCTGCGCCTGCTCGCCGCGCTGCGCCTGCCCCGGTTCGACTACCCGAACCGCACGGAGCTGCAACGCCCAGCAGCCCGGCTGGCCGTCCACGGCCTGCGGCTCGTGGCCGACGAGCGGCGCCGGTTCCGCTACCCGCTGTGCGACGACGAGGCCGCCTCGACGCTGGTTCGGTCGCTGTACCTGCCGGGGGTCCCGAGTGGTCGGATCGCCACCGCCGAGCAGATCGCCCGCCGGTGGCGGCGAGGCGACCTCGGGATCCCGCTGCGCCGCCTCGTCTGTCGTCTCGATGCGACATTGACCTCGTGACGGCAGGGGTGCGACCGGGCGCGCATCGCGGGCGTGCGGTCCGGGTTGTGGCGTCAGCCCCGACCGTGGGCGATGGCATGGGCCTCGGGGAGCGCCTTCAGGCGGAGCATGGCGAGCGCGCCGAGGAACGGCCCCGGTGCGAGGAACCCGAACGCCCACTGCCAGCTGAGGTGGTCCTGTAGCACCGGGACGAGCCAGATCGTGGCCACGGTGAGCGTGAAGCCGGCGGCCAGCTGCAAGGTGAGGGCGGTCCCGACGTAGCTCTGGTCGGCCACCTCGGTGACGATCGTCGAGAACTGGGCCGAGTCGGCGACGACCCAGAAGCCCCAGACCAGACCGACGCCGAGCACCACCGTCGGGGAGGCATTCCGTACCAGGCCGATGGTCAGCGCGCAGGTGCCGGACAGGACCATGGCCAGCGCCGTGGTACGGGTCCGTCCCCACCGGTCACCGAGCACCCCGCCCACCCAGCAGCCGAGGGCCCCGACGCCGATCATCGCAAAGGTCGCGAGCGCGGCGTGCCGGCGGATGACGCTCGTCGGGTCCTCCCCGTGACGGACGAGGACGTCGGTGAAGAACGCGGCGAACCACGCCCACATGGCGTACAGCTCCCACATGTGACCGAAGTAGCCGAGGCTGGCCAGCCGCACGCCACGGTTCAGGAACGCCCGCCCGGCCTGGCGCGGGTCGAACACGGTGGCCGGGAACGGGTAGGGGCCATCCCCGCTGGCCAGCTCGGCGAGGAGGCCGCCCGCCAGGGTCAGTACCGAGGTCACCACGATGACCGAGCGCCAGCCGGCACCGCCGATGCCGTTGACGAGATGCGGCCCCGCCGAGCCGAGGGTGAGCGCACCGACCATGATCCCCAGCGCGGTGCCGCGGCCTCGCCGGAACCACGTCGACATGGCCTTGAGCGCCGGCGGGTAGACGCCGGCGAGAAAGAACCCGGTGGCGAACCGCAGCGGGATGGCGGCGCCCGCGCCGTGGGCGACGAGGAGACCCAGGTTCGCGGACGCGGCCCCCACCGAGCCGAGCAGGATCAGGCGTCGGGGTGCGAGCAGATCGGCGAGGTTGAACCCCGCCGACACGAGCGCCCCGGCCACGAAGCCGAGCTGGACGGCGATCGTGAGCCACGACGCCACGCCTTGGGGCAGGCCCCACAGGCTGCGGAGCTGCGGGAGGACCGCTGAGGCGGAGAACCAGGTGGTCATGGCGAGGACCATGGCGAGGGCCAGCACGGCCAGCGCCCGCCACCGTCCCGGCGGATCGGCGTCGGCGGCGACCGGGGCCGGACGGGCGAGGTGCCGGCGCTGCGTCGCGCCGGCACCTGCATCGGCGGTTGACGGCACCGGCCGAACCTACCGCCACCCGGGGGACGTCAGAGGACGGCCGCCGCGTAGACAGAGCCGGCTACGAGCCCGAACGCCACGTGGGCCATGAGCGAGCCGATGGGGGTGCCGGCACCGAAGCCGGTGAGGGCGACACCGGGTGCCTCCATGGCCTGCTTGCGCACCAGGGGGTGCATCGCGTTGAGCATCATCGGCAGGGCCATGAGCACGACGGCGCCATGGGCGGCGGCGATGAGGAGGTCCCAGCCGGCGGCCTGGCCGACGGTCGTGACGCCGATGGCGTGCAGGATCCCGGCGTGGGCGAGCCCGAAGCCGGCCGAGGCCATCAGGTGGGCCATGAGCCCGACGCCGTAGACGGTTGCCTTGGGCGCGTTGGGGGTCATCATGGTCCCGAGGACCTCAAGGAAGTTCATGCGGGTCATGCCGATGGCGCGGCCCATGGTCACGACCATGAGGAAGGCGATACCACCGAGCAGACCTGCGCCCAGAGCGGCACCCCCATCGAAGTTTCCGGCAAGGGTGGTTGCGAGGACGTTCATGTCGTCACCTTTCAAGTTGGTTTGCTGTTGGGGGGCCGACCGGACGATCCGGTCGGCCCCCCCGTCGTGTGGTGAGGGAACCACCCGACGGTGGCGCAGGCGTCCGCGAGTGTGCGATCCGCGACGTTCAGGGCCCGAGGCCGGGGAATGCACCCGCCCCGGACGGGAGTTTCCCGGGGCATGACGAGCACACCAACCCCCCTCGATGTGTACTGGCGTCCCGGGTGCGGCGCGTGCTCGTCGCTGCGGATGGCCTTAGCCGAGGCGGGCGTGGCGGCCCGCTGGCATGACATCTGGGCCGATCCCGACGCTCGCGCGTTCGTCCGCTCGGTCGCCGCCGGTAACGAGACCGTCCCCACCGTGCAGATCGGTGAGCGGGTCCTCGTCGCCCCCCGGCCCCGCCGGGTGATCGATGAGCTGCTGGACGTCGCTCCCGAGCTGGTGACCTCGGTGAGGCGGTGGCCGCTGCTGCGGGTCGTGCAATGGGTCGCCATCATCGCCCTTGTCGTGACCAGCGAGGTGCTCGCCCGTGCCGGGCGGTCCGGGCTGAGCTGGGCAGCCGACGGCGTCGCCATCGCCACGTACCTGGCGTTGAGACGTCTCCGGTCCCGCCCCCGGGGCGCGGCCCGCAGCGTCCTCGTCCATCGCTCGCCGTAGCGGCGCACCTCGATGGAAGGCGTCGGCACGATGTCGCCGCGCATGGCCCACCGGCGGAATGCTTGGCG
>JALZLC010000006.1 GCA_030858885.1 Actinomycetota bacterium | reverse complement strand
CGAGCTGTCCACGTGCAACGCCTCGGCCACGTCGCCGACGCCTGGGTCGGCCGCCGCCGAGCGCTGCACGGCGCCCAGCGTGCGGATGACGCTGAACTCCACCGAGCGGCCGAGCAGCTCGATGAAGCGCCGCCGCACCTGCGGACTCTCCCACAGCCGGCGGATCTCGGTGACCGCGGCCACCAGATCGACGAGTGGCGCATGAGCGGTTGTATGCATGGTTGCACCATACAACTATCGACGCAACCCCCGACGCACCCCCTGGTGCGGCCGGTGTAGCGTCCCAGCCGGTGAGAGGCCTTGCGGCAAAGCGATTCCCCCCGTTCCGCCGAATCGTAGCCGTGGCCGCCGGCGGTGTGGTGGGCACAGGAGCGCGGAATGCGATCGCGACGAACGTGGCCCCTGGCGGCGACTTTCCATGGACCAGCCTGGCCGTCAATGTCGGAGGCGCTTTCCTGCTCGGTGTTGCGTTGACGTTGTTCGTTTCCCGCTGGCCGTCGGCGCACCACAGCCGGGTGGCGGTGTGTTCGGGGATGCTCGGTGCGTTCACGACGTTCTCCGCCGTCGGTGTCGAGATCGCAACGCTCGTGGCCGACAAGGGGGCGGCACTCGCCGGTGGTTACGCCCTGCTGAGCTTGTTCGCGGGCCTGGCAGCGGTGTGGCTCGGCGTCGTGGCGGCCCGTCCGGCGAGGGCGGCGACCAGTGACCCTCAGGCTCGGGCGTGACACTGCTCGGCATCTGGCTCGCAGGTGGTGCCGGTGCGGTGTGCCGCTACCTCGCCGACGACCTGATCGGGGGCCGCGTTGCCGGCAGGTTCCCCTGGGCCACGCTCGCCGTCAACGTCTCGGGCTGTCTCGCCCTCGGCGCTGTCGCGGGACTTGTTGTTCGGCAAGGACTGGGCGCGGGCCCGGCCGCCATCATTGGCAGTGGCTTCCTCGGCGGCTACACCACGTTCTCGACGTACGCCTATGAGACGCTGCGGCTCATCCAAGAGGGCGAGGAGCTGCGCGGGTTCGCAAACGCGGTGGGCAGTCTTGCCGTCGGCGCTGGCGCCGCCGCGTTGGGCCTCTACCTGACAGGTCGGTGACGGCGCACTCGCTCGCGAGTGCCCCGCAGCGGTCAGCGGGTGGCTGCCAGCGCCTGGGCGACGGCGTCGGCCGGCGTGCCGTGCCAGGGCTCGCCGTGACCCGGCAGCACGATCTCGGCGTCCAGCGCCTCCAGCCGCTGCAGCGACGACCGCGCCTGAGCGGGGTCGCGCGTCAGGGCGTCGGGTAGGAGGCGAGGTCCCTTCTCACGGCTCAGCACATCGAGGGTGACCAGGGCGTCACCGCTGAGGAGCACACCGCGGTCGGGCAGGTGGAACGCGGTGTGGCCCTCGGTATGCCCGGGTGTGAACACGGCTCGAGGCCTGCCCGGCACGGGCAGCTCCTCGCCGTCGTCGAAGGGCAACACCTCGCGCACCCAGGTCGGGGTCATGAAGCCGTTGCGGGTCGCGTGCAGCACGAAACCGATGGCTGACGGCCGCCACAGGTGCGGCAGCAATCCCGGCACCAGCGCGAACGGCGACGCGCCCTTCGATTTCCCGCGCACGCGTCCGACCTCGTCTCGATGCGCCCGCACGGGCACCCGGCAGCGCTGTCGGGCCTTCTCGGCGGCGCCAAGATGATCAGGGTGCCCGTGGGTGAGCACCACCGAGCGCAGGTCGCTCAGCGACCGACCGATCGCCGTGACCGCCTGTTCCACCTTGGACCAGCTGCGCGGCCAGCCTGTGTCGATGATGGCCAGCCCGTCATCGTCTACGACGAGATAGGAGTTGACGAGGCCGTCCGGGCGGCGGTACACGCCCGAAGCAACCGGTTCGACTGTCGCGGACACTCATGGCCTCCGATGGGTCGGTGTTGTCACAGTCTTTGCGTCTAGCGGCGATCGAGCCATTCGTAGGCAAGGCTGGTAACCGCCGCGTAGACGGCGTGGTGCCCGACATCGGTGGCCAGCGCCTTGCTGCCGTACTGCCAGGTCGGCTTGGCGACGCCGAGAGACGGCAGCATCACTTGCTGGGCTGCCCAGATGGCGGTGAAGTGCGCCACCCCGGCTGCCGGCCCAGTGAGACCGGCGGAAGCCAGCAGTCCACGCACGGCGCCCCACGCGGTGCCGTAGCCCCAGTGGGCCAGTGTGTTGAGTCGCTGCTCCGCGTCGTCGTCCCTGGGTTGGATGTCGAGAGTCTCCTCGACGGCGTCGGCGGGGGTGGTGCTGGCACCGCGACCGGTGGCCTTGGCTTCCAGGGTGCTGGACACCGTCATCGCCGCCGTGCCCACGAGACCGGCAAGCAGTCCCTTGCCGACGGCGGACGCCAGTGTCGACAGCGCCATCTCAGCCAACGTCCACGATGCCGAGTTGCTTGAGCATGCCCAGCTCGTCCGAGCTGCCCCAGCGCTCGACGACGATGCCGTCTTCGAAGCGCGCGATCTGCAACGCCGCGATGGAGAACCGGCGGCCGGTCGGGGCGGCGCCCATGAACTCGCCCTGATGGGCCCACTCGATCTGGTAGCGCATCACGACCTTGTCGTCGGTCGCCAGCGTCAGCTCGGGAGTGACGTTCAGGTCAGGAAAGGCCGTACTCATGGTGGTGAAGAATTGCTTGAAACCCGCGCGTCCCGGGCCTTGGTCCGGCGCGGGATCGTGGTCGACCACGTTGTCGGCCATGATCTCGTCGAGGACGTCGAGGTTGCCCTGGTTGACGACCTCCTCGCCCCAGCGCTCGTTGGCTCGCAGGTTCCGTTCGGCGGTCACCGGTGCTCCTGATCGTCGTCAGGGCGAAACCATGTTGTCCCGCCGCCTCGGCTCTCCCTACCCGTTCGGCGGGGGTCGGACGCGTAGACGGCATGCAGGGGGGTGGTCGCTGAGCCGCTCGCTGGGACCGTCGAGCAGCGCAGGGGCCGGTGCTTGGCCCGTGGGCTATGGCGGCGACTGGATTCTCGACATCCGCCGCGCAAGAGACGCTGCAGGTCAGGCCAGGACCTCGAGGTCGATGTCGAGCGCGCGATAGGTGTCCATAGCGCACCGGTCGCGGGTGGCAAGGCGAAGTTGGTGTTGCAGGGCCGCAGCGCCGACGAGGGCGTCGTAGACGGCTCCGCCCGCGATCCCCAGGGTCGGCAGCCGGGTGAGCAACTTCCCCGCAGCATCTGCGTCCA
>JALZLC010000357.1 GCA_030858885.1 Actinomycetota bacterium | reverse complement strand
ACACCGTCTGCCAGTAGTAGGTCGCCGCCGGGTTCTGGAAGGAGCCCTCGAAGTTGTACCAGCGGTCGAAGTTGAAGCACACCGCCTCGGCGTTGAACGGCTCGCCGTCGTGGAACGTCACGCCCTCCTGCAAGGTGAACGTGTAGGACTGGCCGTTGTCGGAGACCTCCCAGTCGGTGGCCAGGCCCGGCACCACCTCGGTGCCGCCTGGCTCCAGCGTCACCAGGCCCTCGAACATCTGGTCGATGGCGCGCAGCGACTCACCGTCGGACACCAGCGCGCCGTCGAGTACGAGCGGGTCGGCCGACGTGCCGAACACCATGGTCTCGGTAGCCTCAGCGCTGCCTTCGGCCGGCTCGCTTGCGCCGGCCTCGCTGCCACCGGCCTCACTCCCGCCGGCCTCGCTGCCGCCGGCCTCGCTGCCTTCACCACTGGGCGAGCCGCCACAGGCCGCCGCCACCATGGCCAGCACGGCCATGACCGCCAACCAACGCCAGCGGCTGAACTTGTTGTCGGAACGCATCCGTTTCCTCCTGGTCGACCTGACCGGTGGGTCGATTCGCACACCGGCTGAACCCGGATGGCCACCGTTGCTGACGACCGAACGCTCCGGCTGCGGCTACCCCCCTGGATGGCGCGGAAGTATAGGGACCCGAGACCGCGCCCGTGTGCACCTGCTGCGCGGGCCGATCTTTCGCCAGGACCTGTCCAGCGTGCGCGGCGTAGGGCGGCGTAGCTGGGCGGGCCGCATGGCTACACTGGCCCGCCGCGCACGGCATCGGCGATCAAACCTTTCGACAAGGGGCTCAGCCAGTGGCGACCAAGCCAGAGGACGGGGTGTCGGTGCAGGCGCTGGCCGACTCGTTCGCGCGGATCGCCGCCAACGTCGAGACCGTGCTGGAAGGCAAGTCCGAGGTGGTGCACCTGGCCCTCGTCGCCTTGCTGGCCGAGGGCCACCTGCTCATCGAAGACGTTCCAGGCGTCGGCAAGACGCTGCTGGCCAAGGCCATTGGCCGATCGATCGCCTGCAGCGTTCGGCGCGTGCAGTTCACCCCGGACCTGCTGCCCAGCGACATCACGGGGGTGACCGTCTACAACCAAGAGCACGGCGACTTCGAGTTCAAGCCGGGTGCGGTCTTCGCCAACATCGTGCTGGGCGACGAGATCAACCGCGCTGGTCCCAAGACGCAGTCCGCCCTGCTGGAGTCCATGGAGGAGCGCACGGTCAGCGTCGATGGCACCACCCACGAGCTCGGGGTGCCGTTCATGGTGATCGCGACCCAGAACCCGATCGAGCTGGAGGGGACCTATCCCCTGCCCGAGGCGCAGCGTGACCGCTTCATGATGCGCCTGAGCATCGGCTACCCCGGCGTGGAGGCCGAGATGGAGGTGCTCGAGGTGCACGGTCGAGGTGATCGGGTGGCCAGCCTGCAACCCGTCGCCGACGCCCAGGAGATCGCGGCCCTCGTCGAGACGGTCAAGGGGCTGCACGCCGCCCAGCCACTGCGCCGCTACATCGTGGACCTGGTGCGCGCGACCCGGACCCATCCGGCCGTGGAGCTGGGCGGCTCACCGCGCGCCTGCCTGGCGCTGCTGCGCGCATCACGGGCCTACGCCGGGGCCCAGGGGCGCGACTTCGTGATCCCCGACGACGTCAAGACCCTGCTCCAGCCCCTGCTGGCCCACCGCCTGATCCTGACACCCGAGGCGCAGATGTCCGATCAACACCCCGCCGACGTGCTCGGCGAGCTGTTGGCGTCCGTTCCGATCCCCTCGGAGTCCGGGCCCCAGCCAAGGGCGGGGACCTAGCTGCCATGCTGACCCGCCGTGGCGCCGGGCTGCTGTTCGGAGCGGTGCTGCTGTGGGCGATCGGCCGCCTCCTTGGCGTGTCCGAGCTGTACGTGGTGGCCGCCGCCACCGGCCTGCTGGTCGTGGTCGGGGCAGTCGCGGTGCGCCTGTCCACCGCCACCATCGCCGTACGGCGCAGCGTGACGCAGGATCGCATCCTGCAGGGCGGGACCGGGGAGGCCGTCGTGCAGCTGCGCAACGACTCGCGGTTCCCGACGTCGCTGCTGCTGGTCGAGGACACCAGCCACCGGGCCCTGGCCGACCAGCCGCGCTTCGTCGTCCCCGGCCTCGGCGCTGGACGGACCGCGTCGTTGCGCTATCCCCTGCAGGGCAGGGTGCGTGGCCGCTATCCCGTGGGCCCGTTGCGCGTCCGTGTCCGAGACCCGTTCGGGTTGACGCAGCGGGTCCGGCGCTACCGCGGGGTGGACGAGGTCGTGGTCTACCCGCGCATCGAGTCCCTGGGCGAGGGGGTCGGGCTGGGAGCGCACCTTGGCTCGGGTGCCAGCGACCTACGCCGGCTGTTCACCAGCGGCGACGAGTTCTACACCATGCGCGAGTACGTCACCGGCGACGACCTGCGTCAGGTGCACTGGCCGTCGACCGCTCATCGCCAGACGCTCATGGTCCGCCAGCAGGAGCAGCCCTGGCAGGTCGAGGCCACCGTGCTGTGCGACACCCGCCACGGCGCCCACCGTGACATCGGCCGTGACTCGCCGCTGGAGAAGGCCATCTCAGTCGCTGCCAGCCTCGTGTGGCACCTCGCCGACGACGGCTACCGGCTGCGGCTGGTGACCGAGGCCGACCAGCGCACGCCTGCGCTCGCGCCGTGGCAGGCTCACCTCGACCGGCTCGCCGAGGTAGCCCCGACCCGGGTGCCCGCGCTGGGTCCTGCGTTGCAGGGGCTGCGGGGCGCGGCCAGCGAGGGGCTGCTGATGGCGGTGATCGCACCGCCGCCCGGCGACGAGCCGGTTGCCCGCTGCGGCGACACCAAAGCCCTCTTGCAGGCCGGGCGCGGCTTCAGCGCCCGCGCCGCGCTCATCGTCTCCGGCTCCGGTCGCGCCGGCCCCGGGGGCTCTGACCGCGCCGAGTCGATGGCCGCCCTGCTGCGCGCCGCCGGTTGGAAGGCGACGACCATTGCCCCGTCCCAAGCCCTCGGCGACCGCTGGCGGCTGCTGAGCGGAGGGCGTCCCCGCGCCACCGCCTACCAACCGGGAGCCGCCTCATGAGCACCACCCTCGAGCCGGCACCGGCGGGGCGTACGCCTTCCGCGGACGCACCGCCGCCTGCTCCATCACCGACTCCCGCGACCTCGTCGCGCGGTGGCCGGGCGAGCGGGCCCGGTGCGGACACCCCGCAGGCGCTGACGTTTTTTGCGACGCTGGCGCTGCTGGTCGCGGCCTGCCTGCCCCTGACGCGGGTGTTCGTGGGGCTTGCCTTCCTCGCGCCGGTGTTGGCAGCGGTGCTGCTGTCTGCCGGGCTGTCCTACGCCGCCCGCCGTTCCGGACTCGATCCGATCACCAGTCTGTGTTTCAGCGTCGGTGGCTGGGTGATGTTCTGTGCCTTTGCCTTCTTCGCCGACACCCTGGCGCTGGAGGTGCTGCCGAGTCCCGCCACCGCGGAAGCCGCGGTGGCGCTGTGGCAGCGGGGTCTGGAGCTCATGCGGCTGCGGCCGGCCCCAGCCTTCGCGGAGGCCGGCCTGGTCTTCATCACCGTCACGGGGGTGTGGGCCGTCGCCCACGCGGTCGAGGGCATGGTCGGCCGGCTGGCGGCGCCGCTCAAGGCCACGGTCATGGCGCTGGTGCTGTGGGTCGTGCCGCTCACACTGGCGCCCGGCTCGGTGGCGGCGTGGCGCTGGACGGTTCCCTTCCTGGCGGCCGCGGCCGCGCTGCTGCTGGCCTTCGCGGGCGACGACCTTGGACGCTGGGGCACCTGGGTGGGAGGTCGCAGCCGACGGGGTGCGGCCACGCTGCTGCCGGGCGGCAGTGTCATCGCCCTGGTCGCCATCGTCGCGGGGGCTGGGCTCGCCGGCTTCCTGCCTGGCTTCGGCCAGCCCCCGTGGTACGAGCTGCGTGGGGCCAGCGGAACCACCCTGACCTCCAACCCGATCGTCGACATCCGCACCCGCCTGGTGGCGCAGGACACCGGGCCGGTGATGCGGGTGCGCAGCGACCGCCCCGTGTACCTGCGCGTGACGTCGCTGGACGTCTACGGCGAGAACGAGGAGTGGACCAACCAGGGCATCGACGGCGCGCCGCTGGACGGCGACGTGCCGTTCGAGGTGGCGATCGGGCCGGCCGCGCAGGTCAGCGTCGACGTGGAGGTCGCCAACCTGTCGCAGGCGGTCCTCGTGCCCGCGCCCTACCAGGCACTGACGGTCAGCGGGGAGGCGGCGGGAACCTTCCAGTACGACCCGTCGCTGTCCACCATCACGCTGGACCAGGGCACGACGCTTGAGGCCGGCGACACCTACACCGTGTCGGCGGTGTTGCCGTCACCCGATGCCGAGCAGTTGGACGCCGCCCAGTCGTTCTCCCTCGACGGCGCGCTGACCCAGCTGCCCGCCAACGTCCCCCCTGCGGTGCCTGCCCTGGCCCGTCAGATCGTCGAGGCGGCCGGCGCCGACACGCCGTTCCGCCAGGCCCTGGCGATCCAGGAGGAGTTGCGTTCTTGGGAGTACTCGACCGAGCCGCCGCAGGGCCACAGCGGTCAGGCGATGGAGGCGTTCATCAATAACCAGATCGGCTACTGCGAGCAGTACGCCGGGACGATGGCGGTGATGCTGCGATCGCTGAACATTCCCGCCCGCGTGGCGGTCGGCTACACCCCCGGCGAGCTGATCGACCGCGAGGAGGGCACCTACGTCGTCACCAACGCCAACGCGCATGCCTGGGTGGAGGTGCTGTTCCCCGGCTTGGGATGGGTGACATTCGAACCGACTCCCCGCAGCGACGGCAACGTGCTGGTGCCCTCGGCGACGAACCTGGCACCCAACATCACCGCCGCCCAGGGCGGGGTCGACGACCCCGAACGCCTGATTCCCGGCGAGGAGCGCGCCGACCTCGTCCCCGACGACCCGTTGGACCGCACCAACACCGCTCCCTCGCCCGCTGCCGAGGCCGCGGGTAGCGGAGGATTGAGTGGCGCGCCGGCGCGAGCGCTCCTGCTGACCGGGTTGGCACTGCTGGGGATCGCGGTGCTGACCGGCGGCGTCGTCGCGGCACGCGGTCGCAGTCGCACCCTGTCACCCGCGCAGCGGGTGCTGCAGGCCCGCACGCAGACCGAGCGGATCGGTCGCGGGCTGGGAGTGGCCCCCGCGGAGTCCGAGACCGACCACGAGTACCTCCAGCGCCTCGCGCGAACGTCTCCCATCCAGTGTCGGCAAGCGGCTGACGCCCTGGCCGAGGCAGCGGCGCGAGCCCGCTACGCGACGGCGCTGCCACCCGGGTCAGCGGCTGCCTCCGAGGACGCCGCCGAGCGGCTGGGCAAGGGTTTGCTGGCGGGCGTTCCGGCCTGGCAACGACCGCTGGTCCGCCTCCGCGGCGCGTTCGCAGTGGCGATTGCCGACCTCTCGCGGCGGCGCCGTGAACCGAGCGGCGGCGCCTCCCCCGCGGCCAGCATCCTCAGGCGTCGCGCTCCTCGTCGTCCCGGGATCGCCGATCGTTGAGGTAGCTGCGAAGGCCGCCGCGCAGTTGTCCACTCTGGTCGCTGGTCTGCTCGGAACCGAGTCGTTTGAACATGTTGGCGCCGTGCACGGCACTGGCCAGCATCAGCGCGAACCCCGCCAGCCCCCATAACAGGTGCAGCAGTCCCAGCATCAGCAGGCAGAAGCCGAGGACAAAGCCCAGCACCGCCAGCTTGATCTGGCGGCGGGCGTGGGATGTGACCGTGGTCGTGCCGACGGCCCTGGCGAACTTCGGATCGTCCGCGCGCAGGCGTGCTTCGATGTCTGCCAGGATCTGCGACTCACGGTCTGACAGCGGCATCATCGGTCTCCGACGATCGTGGCCCGTGTGGCCTCCCTTGATTGTGCGACAGATTCGTCCCCCGCGCAGCCGCCAATCTCATGTCGTGGCCGTGCCGGACGTCAGGGAGTGCCGATGAACCGGGTGCCCGGCAGGACCAGGACGTCGGTGAGCTCACCGCCACGCCCTCCAGCACCACCCGACCACGGGTCGCCGTGGCCTGGGCCAGGGACAAGCCCTGCGCGTCGTTGGCAACGTGGTACCTGCCCCACGTCGCCGGGTCCGGGTTCTCAACCGCGTCCCTGTCCCTGTCCGTGCAGACCCCACCCAGCGGGCCGGCGCCCCCAAAGGTCCGGCGCGGCACGACCACGCGGTCGCCCACCGCCACCGACCCGTGATCGATGTCGACGACCTCGTACGCCGTCAGGTTGCTGGGCGCCGGCCCGCCGACATACCGCCCCCGCCGGTCCCACCGCGAGGCGCCCCAGTAGTCAATGAACGCATCCTCCTCCTGGCACCAACCGACTGCCCAGTCCAAACCGCTGGCCCGGTGGGTCGAGATCGCCTCGAAGATGGCGACCGTGCCGTCGTCGTTCGCGGCAACCCACACCGGGGTGCCTCCGGGAAGCTCAGCGGCGACAACCGAGCCCGGCAAGGGCATCCGAACCCGGGGAAACGTCGGGTGGACGGTCTGCCAGACGGCCACCGCGACGAGCCCCACAACCCACGTCGCGATCACGACATACCCCATCCACCGGCTCACCGGTACGCAGACACGTAGGCGAAGGCGCTGGCCGACGCCAGGGCGACGCTCGCGACGGCCCACGGAACCGGGTCAAACCCACCGCACGACCCTGTGGCCTGCGTTCCCGGCGCCAGCGTCGCTGACCCCGAGGGCGGGCAGGGCTGGTACCCCAGGTTGAGGAGCGCCACGACCAGGCACGTCGCGGCCACGCCCGCGATCAGGCCGAGTCCCTCCGGCCACAGCCGCGCTCGACGAGCCACCGTCCAAAGGGCAGCGAGCACCAGCGGCACGAGGAACATCCCGATGGTGAATCCCGTGACCATGCTGAAGCTCAGAAGGGCACCCGCACCGATCCAGCCAGCGAACCAGGTCCAGCCGCCGGCGGCGTCAGCCGGGTTTCGTCGCGCGGCGGCCAGTGCCGTCACCGGGACCACTAGGGCCACGAGTAGCAGGAGCATGGCGTCCCCTTCACTCACCCGGTGCGCTACCACTGCGCTCCTTGAGCGCCTTGGTGGCCCACCCGCGCCCGGCGATGGACGGCTGAGCGGTCGTCCTCCGCCGATGTCATCGTACCGGTGCGTTAGCCCGTCGGTCGTCATCGGCCCTGGAAGTCGGTGTCGCGTCCTTCGGCGCCGGCCGAGACAGCCTCGGTGAAATCGGCGGAGGCCAGGCAACGCTGTTGGGCTTGGCGCTCAGCCCTCAGCGCCTGATCGCGCCCCGACGCGAAGCTGTCGCGCAGCAGGCCGGCGACGGCGCCGGTGGCCACGGTTGGGCCCCGGGCCAGCCGTGCGGCGAAGGCCCGAGCCGCCGCGGCGAACTCGCCAGGCTCGCCGAGGATGGCGTCGAGCAGGCCCCAGGACAGGGCCGTTGGCGCAGCGATCCTGCGGGCGGTCACCGCCATACTGGTGGCGCGGCTCAGGCCAACGATCCGAGGCAGCCGCCAGGTCGCGCCCAGGTCGGGGATCAATCCCCAGCGCGCCTCCAGCAGCCCGAAGTCGGCATCGTCGGCGCCGACGCGCAGGTGGCAGGCGAGCGCCAGCTGGCAGCCGGCTCCCAAGGCCACGCCCCGCACCGCGGCGACGGTCGGCGCGGCCAAGTCCTCGAAGGCCGTGAACGCCTGCTGCATCGCAGCGATGGCCTCGTCATCGGGCGCGTGTCCAGCCGCCTGCCCGGCGAACAACGAGACATCCAACCCGGCACTGAAGGCCCGGCCCGCACCCGTGACCAGGACCGCCCGGCACCGCCGGTCGGCGATCGCCGCGGTGGCCTGCTCGGCCGCGCGGGTCAGGCCCTGGAACGCGGCGGCGTCCAGAGCGTTGAGCTTGGCCGGGCGGTTGAGCGTCACCACGCCAACTCGGTCCTCGCCGACTTCGAAGGTGACCATCACCGTTGCGGTCCTTTCGGGCGAGCGCTCACGCAGCGCTGACCAAGGCGGATCATCGGTCGTCGTCGAGCAACGCTCCTCGGGTGACGGCAGCGTTGCCGAACCGGCTGCGCGCGTCGTCAGCGGCACGGTCCAGCAGGGACCACCGGTCATCGTCGAGCAACCCCAGCTGGCGGGACGCGCTTTGCGGCACGAGGTTGCCGGTGGCAAGGCCGACCAGCCGCACGCGCACCCTTTGCAGGCGCAAGGCGTCCAGCAGCGCCGAAACCTCGTGGTGCAGCTCGGTGGCCTGGTTGGTGGGCACCGCCAACGTCTTGGACCGCGTGATCGTGACAAAGTTGGCGTAGCGCAGCTTCAGGGTGACCGTGCGAGCGGCGACCTGCGAGCGGCGCAGGCGGCGAGCAACCTTCTCGGCCAGGCGCAACAGCTCGCGGCGCAGCACCTCGGGGTCGTCGACGTCGCGGTCGAACGTCTCTTCGGCGCTCATGCCCTTGGCCGCCTCCGCGGCTACGACGGGGCGGTCGTCGCTGCCGCGAGCCAGCCGCTGCAGCTGGTGAGCGGCGGCCGGACCAACCAACCGGGTCAGCGTCGTCTGGGGCAAGTCTGCGAGCGCACCAACCGTGCGCACCCCGAAGCGCTCCAGGCGGGCAGCGGTCTGCTCCCCCACCCCCCACAGGTCGCGCACACCCAACGGCCGGAGGTACTCGCCGACGCCCGCGACGGGCAGGTGCAACAGGCCATCCGGTTTGGCCTTGGTGGAGCACAGTTTGGCCAAGAACTTGTTGGGCGCCACCCCGACGCTGGCTGGCAGCCCCAACTGGTCACGGATTCGGCGGCGCAGCGCTGCTCCCAGGGCGGCGGGCGAACCGAACAGCCGGACGCTGCCTCCGACGTCGAGGAACGCCTCGTCCAGCGACAGCGGCTCCACCAGCGGCGTCACCGACAGGAAGATCTGCTGCAGATCGGCGGAAACCTCCTGGTAGCGACTAAAGTCCGGGCTCACCACCACCGCGTCGGGGCAGAGCCGCAGGGCGCGGGCCATGGGCATCGCCGATCCAACGCCCATCGCCCGTGCCTCGTAGGACGCGCTGGCGACGACTCCTCGGCCGCCTTGACCTCCGACGAGCACGGGGCGACCAGCCAGCGAGGGGTCCGCCAGCACCTCGACGGACGCGTAGAAGGCGTCCATGTCGACGTGGAGGATCGGTTCCGCAGGTCGGGGGCCGCGCATGGCGCCACCACGATAGGACAGCGGCTCCGTCGTCCTGGAGCGCCTGGAGGGAGTGGTCACTTCAGCCCAGCCCTGCAGCCGCCGACAACGATCCCGTGGAAGCGGAAGGACGCCGGTTGGCCCGCACCGCCGGACTGCGCGACATCGCGGCTCCACGGCTGGAGGACGTCCACCGTCGACGATCGCAGCTGTGGTTGTTGTCGCTGCTCGTCGGTCTGGCGGTCCCCTCGTTCATCGTCGGGCTGGGCTACGACGTGCTGCCCGCATGGGTCGAGGCGGCCTTGAACCTGCATACCGTCCGCCTCACACTCCTGGCGCTGCTGGTCGTGGTCTTCGGCTATGTCGCCGAGCGCGAACGGGTGCTGCGCCGGCTGACGGGGCTGCTGATCGAGGAACGGGTGCTGACCGCCTCGCTGGTGTCGCGGGTCGACGAGCTGGACCTGCTGCTGGAGGCGACCCGGGCGATGAACTCGACCCTGGAGATCGCCGCGGTACTCGAGATCATCCTGCGCTCCGCCTATGACCTTCTGGGGGCCGGCGCGGGCTCGATTCAGCTGGTCGACCCCGAGCACCCCGACATGTTGAAGGTCGCCGTCGTTCGTGGCGCCACGCCCGCTCGGCTGGGCCAGCGCCAGCCGTTCGGCGGAGTGATCGCCAGCGCCATCACGGCCCACCGGGCGGCCCTGCAGCACGGGAGCCAGACCACGGCCGCGGCGTCGAACCACTCGATCGGGTCCGCCCTGGTGGTACCGCTGGAGGCTCGCGGCCAGCTGGTGGGTGTGCTGAATCTGTCCGCCGGCGGGCGGCGGGCGGACTTCAGCGCCTTCGAGCTGCGTTCGGTGGCCGTCTTCGCCGAAGCGGCTGCGGCCGCCATCGCCAACGCCCGACGCCACGCGATCAGCGAGGAGCGCGTGGCCGACCTCACCGAGCTTGACCAGCTCAAAGACGAGTTCCTGGCCTTGATCACCCACGAGCTGCGCACGCCACTGACGTCCATGATCGGCTTGCTGCAGACCATCGAACGAGGCGCCGAACGCCTGCGGCCCGGCCGCATCCAGGACATGGCCGGCACGGCGCGCCACGAGGGGTGGCGGCTCAACCGGCTGGTCGACGACCTGCTCAACGCCTCGCAGGCGCGAGACGGAACGTTGCCGTTGCAGGGCCGCCGCAGCGACGTGTCGACCATGCTGTCGCGGACCGTCGACGCCCTGCGGGCCACTGCGGGAGCACACGTCCTCAAGGTGGTCGTGCCAGCCCGCTCGCTTGAGTGCTGGATCGACAGCGACGCCTTGAGCCGGATTGTGACCAATCTGGTCGCCAACGCCATCAAGTACACCCCGAAGGGGTCGCACGTTATCGTGACCGGCGCGCCGTGGGGGGACGGGTTGAGGCTGACGGTGGCCGACGACGGGCCGGGGATCCCAGAGCATCTGCGGGAGGTGGTGTTCGCCAAGTTCCAGCGCGGCGAGGACCGCCGGCGAGCCGGAGGGCTGGGGTTGGGGCTGTTCATCGTGCGGTCGCTGGCCGAGGCCCACGGCGGTCACGCGGAGGCGGGCGAGAGCGAGGCCGGCGGCGCGCAGTTCGTCGTCCACCTGCCGGGCCTTCAGCCGCCGGCCGAGCCGGGCGAGGAGTGCCACAGTTTGCGCGGCGGATCGGTTCCCTCCTCCTCCTGATGCCGCTGGCGCCACGGTCGCTCCTGCTGCTCCCGCTGGCCCCGCTGCTCCTGCTGCCAGGTGTCGTGCTGTGGATGCGCCGGATGGCTGCGCGGCAGCCGGGCGAGGTCACCATGGTCCACACCCGGATGGCGGTCCGCCGGATCGGCCGAGGTCGCGCCGTTCGGCCGCAGACCCGAGCGGCCGGGTGCCCCTTGGATACCCGACGGTGACTGGTCGGAGAAGTCGCGCGCGGCCTGGTTGCCCTGTGGTCCCTGCTGGGTCAGCGCCTCGTCGAGCCATCCATCGCGCCACGCGTGCATCAGCCGGCGTAGATCCCATACCACCTCGGCGTTCAGCGACACCCCTCGGCGCCCCGTGCGATGCACGGTCCCCTCGACGACCAACAGCCAGGAGTGGAACACCGTCCACGCGCAGCGGTCGTGCACCGACTCGAAGAACGTCGCGTCGCTCACGCCGGTCGCGTCGTCCAGCGACAAAAAGATGATCCGTTGGCCGGACTTCACCGGCGGGGTCTGGGTGGCGACTTTCACCCCCGCTACGCGCACCCGCTGGCCGTTGCGATAGGACAGCAGATCGACTGCCCGGGTGACGCCGAGGGTGTCGAGCAAGCCGGCATAGAAGCGGATGACGTGGATCGAGGCGTCGATGCCGAGCACCTCCAGCTCGGCGCGGACCTTCTCGCTGAGTCCGTACTCCGTCAGTCCCGGCGATGCTGGTCGTTCCAGCAGCTCGAGCTGTTCGGGCGCGTCGGGGTCGGACGGTTGGTGGCGGCGGAGGCCGGACCAGCGCTCGCTGACCTCCAGCAGCAGGTCCCTTCTCGTCCGAGGTGTGCCCGATCCCGGTTCACTCAGGCCGACGCCGCCGAGGATGTCCAGCGCCCCGGCGTGTGCCAGCGCCTCGGCGACGGGGGCGGACAGCGCTGCGCGCCGGCGCAGGTCGCCCACCGACGTGAACGGCCGTGCCAGCAGCAGGCTGTCGATCATCCGGTCGTCGATCCCTGCTACGTCCTGCAACGCCAGCCGCACCCCGAACCGCCACCCGGGCTCCCCCGGCACCCCGCCTTTGTCGAACCCACTCGCCGGCACAGGGGTTTGCCCTTCCGCATCCCACCGCCACCCAGGCGGCAGAAAGAAGGGTTGGTCACGAATGTGTGACCAACCCTTCTTCTTGGCTTCCAAGCCGAGGAGCGCCCACGCCTCATCGGCCGGCAGCCGCTCGACCCGGTAGTCACGCGCCGAGCGGTTGACGTCCAACGGCAGCACCGCCACCCCGAACTGGCGCGCGTCGTCGAGTAGGAGCCGCCGGGGATACATGCCGGGATCGTGGGTCAGCAACCCGGCCACAAACTCGGGCAGGTAGTGCGCCTTGAGCCACGCCGAGCGGTAGGTCGGCACGCTGAACGCCGCCGCGTGCGCCTTGCAGAACCCGAACGACGCGAACTGTGCCAGGGCGTGCCACAGCGACTCGGCGACCCCCTCGGGCACCCCTCGCTGACGAGCGCCACCCACCAACCAGGCATGCAGGTCATCCAGCTCATTCGGGTCACCGAGGCGCCGGCGGACCAGGTCCGCGGTCGCCAGGTCGCAGCCGGTGAGCGCCGCCACCGATCGCATCACCTGCTCGTGGTAGACGATCACGCCGAAGGTCTCGCCCAGCGCCTCTTCCAGCAGCGGATGCGGGTAGACGACCTTGGACTGCCCGAGTCTTCGTTGCAGGAACGGGCCAACCATGTCGCCCTTGACCGGCCCGGGCCGGAAAAGCGAGATGTCCACGACCAGGTCGGACAGGTGCTCGGGCTGGAACTTGCCAACCAGCTCACGCTGGCCGGGTGACTCGATCTGGAACATGCCCAGCGTCCGGGTGGAGCGGATCAGCTCGTAGGTGTCGGCGTCGTCCCACGCCACCCGCTCGAAGTCGATGTCTTCGCCGCGGGTGCGGTGCACCTCCTCGACGCAGTGGGTCATGCTCGACAGCATCCGCACCGCGAGGATGTCGAGCTTGCACAGGCCCAGCGACTCGACGTCGTCCTTGTCGAACTGCGCCATGGCGAACCCGTTGGCGCTGCGCTCCAGCGGCACGCGGTCGCGCAGAGTGCGGTCGGATAGCAGCACCCCGCACGGGTGCAGGGCGATGTGGCGAGGGAAGCCGTCGAGGCGTTCGACCACGTCGAACAGCAGCGCGAGGTGGGTGCGGTCCAGGTTCAGCCCGCGCATCTCGGGCAGGTGCGCCAGGGCGGAGCGCACGTCACCGGCGCGCACGTGCGGGAACGACTTGGCGATGTAGTCGATCTCGTTGGCCGGCATGCCCAGGGCCTTGCCGACCTCACGGATGGCCATGCGCGCCTTGAAGGTGTCGACCATGGCCACGCACGCGACCCGGTCCTCGCCGTAGCGCTCGAGCAGCTCGCGGTAGATGTCCTCGCGGCGGGCGGATTCAACGTCGATGTCGATGTCAGGCAGGTCGTCGCGGTAGGGGTTCATGAACCGCTCGAACACCAGGTTGTGGGCGACGGGATCGACGTCGCTGATGCGCAAGGCGTAGGTGATCACGCTGCCAGCGGCCGAACCGCGGCAGGCGGCCATGATCTGCTTGCCGCGGATGAGGTCCATGACCTCAGCCACGGTCAGGAAGTACGGCGCCAGGCCGAGCTTGGCGACCATCGCCAGCTCGCGGTCGAGCAGGTCACGGTGCCGGTCGCCGATGTCGGCGTAGCGCTCGGCCAAGCCGGCCTCGCAGCGGGCGCGCAGCTCGGCCAGCGGGTCGTCCCCGCAGGCCACGAAGTCGGGGACGCGCAGCTGGCCGAGTTCGAGGTCGACCCGGCAGGCGTCAGCGACCCAGGTGGCGTTATCCAGCGCGTCGGGCCGCTCGGCGAACACCCTGGCCATCTCGGCGGCGGTTTTGAGATAGCCCTCGGCGTTGCGGCGGCTGGCATGGCGAGGGTCCAGCGGCACCTGCTGGCGCACCGCGTCCATCACGTCGGCGACCCGCGCGTCGGCGGGCGTCAGGTAGCGGGGGGCTTGGTGCGCCACGGCCCGCAGTCCCAGCCGGTCGGCGAGGGTGAAGCGGGCTCGCGCCCGCGTGTCGTCACCCGGCGCCAGATGGTGAGTCACCCCGACCAGCACCGACGACGG
>JALZLC010000349.1 GCA_030858885.1 Actinomycetota bacterium | reverse complement strand
ACCGGGGCCTGCTTGGCGCGTTGCCCCTCGGCTTCGTCTTCGGAGTCGGGTGGACGCCGTGCATCGGGCCGGCGCTGGCGGCGATCTTTACGCTGTCGGCCGCCCAGAGTGGCGGCAGCTCCCTGCGAGGCGGGGTGCTGGCCTTCGTGTACGCCCTCGGCCTCGGCCTTCCGTTCGTGCTGTTCGGACTGGCGTACGGCTCAGCTGGTGGGGCGCTGCAGTTCCTGCGCCGTAACGCCCGCGGGATCCAGGTCGCCGGCGGGTTGATGCTGATGGTCGTGGGCATCGCCATCGCCACGGGGCTGTGGCAGGCCTTCATCACCTACCTGCGGCCCCTCATCAGCGGCTTCTCGCCCCCGATATGAGTGTCCCAACCGATACCACGCCGCGCACCGATGCGGGCGCGCGCCGGTCCACCGGCCCGCGGCTGCCCGACATCCCCGGCCCGCTGGAGACACTGGGCAGCGCCTGGCGACGCCTGCGCAAGATGTCCACGGCGCTGCTGCTGCTGTTCGCCCTGGCCGCCGCCAGCGTCGTGGCCACGGTCATCCCACAAGCCCCGGTCACCCCGCAGTCGGTGGCACAGTGGCGCGCCGGCACCGCCGGACCGGGCGCCGCTGTCGCCTCGGGACTCGACGCGCTCAACCTGTTCGACGTCTTCGGCTCGTGGTGGTTCGCCGTCCTGGTGGCCCTGCTGTTCACCAGCCTCACCGGATGCCTGCTGCCGCGCTACGCCGCCTTCGCCAGGGTGGCGCGGCGGCCACCGGCCGAGGGGCGCAACTTCGGGCGCCTGTCACACGCGCAGGTCACCGTCACCGAGCTGGCGCCGGAGGTGGCGTTGGCCCGCGCCGAACGCGTGCTTCGTCGCCGCCGGTTCCGCTCCCGCCGCATCGGCCGACAGCTCGCCGCGGAACGAGGTCACTGGCGCGAAGGCGGCAGCCTGGTGTTCCACACCGCGTTCTACCTGCTGCTGCTCGGCGCCGTCGTGGGCAAGGTGTTCGGCTTCACCGGACAGGTGACGATCCCCGAGGGCAGCGCCTTCGCCGAGACGCGCATCGCCTACGACGCCGCCGATCCAGGGCGCTGGTGGGACCTGTCCGACCACCGTGGCTTCGTGGTGACGTTGGATGACTTCGACGTGTCGTACTTCCCGAACTTCGTCCCGCGCGACTTCGTCTCCACGGTGACGATCTCGGAGCAGGGTGAGCCCGTGCGCAGCGAGACCGTGCGCGTCAACCACCCCCTGCACCACCAGGGCATGAACCTGTACCAGTCCAGCTTCGGAATGGCCCCGCACATCATCGTGCGAGCCGGCGACCGGGTGCTGCTCGACGAGCGCTTCATGCTGGCGCCGGCCAGCGGCCAGAACGTCTGGACCGGGACGGCGAAGGTCAAGTTCGACGACCCACGCCAGCAGATCGCCCTCGACCTGGCGCTGGCGCCCGACGCCGAGCTCCGCGACGGGCAACCGGTGCTCGGGCCGGACCCCGCTCCCCGCAACCCGGTGCTGGTCGGCAGCCTGTACTTCGGCGAGCTCGGACTGGAGCGACCGGTGCCGGCGTCGCAGTTCCGCCGCTCCGGCCCACCGGTGGACACCACCATGCTGCGCCCCGGCAGGACCGCACAGCTCGCCGAAGGCAGCCTCAGCGTGGAGTTCGTCGACCTCGGCTACTGGTCGGGACTGCAGGTGAGCCACCAACCCGGCCGGCGGATCCTCCTCGCCGGCGGGCTGCTGCTCCTGATCGGGCTGGTACCCTCGCTCTACAGCTATCGGCGCCGGATCTGGGTCGAGGCTGAGCCCCATCCCAACGGCAGCCGCGTCACCCTCGCCGGGGTGGCGCTGCAGCGCAAGACGGCGTTCGCTGACGAGTTCGCGGCACTGGACGAGGCGCTGCGCCGAGAGCTTGACGCCCACTCCGCCGCCACGCAGGAGCGTCCGCACTGATGGTCAACGAGTCGCTGGCACAGACCTCCAACACGCTGTTCAACGTGGCCTTCGTCGGCTATATCGTGGCGATGGTCGCCTACTTCTTCCGCCTGGCCTTCACTCGTGTGACCGCGGAACATCAAGTGGCGGGGACCATGGCCGGCCGGCGAGTCGGACAGGTCGGCACCGTGCTGGCCGCCGCCGCCTGGCTGGTGCACCTCGGCAGCGTCGTCGCGCGCGGGATGGCGGCCGGCCGGGTGCCGTGGGCGAACATGTACGAGTACTCGTCGATTCTCGCCTTGGGAGCGGTGATCGTCGGCCTGCTGGTGGTGCAGCGGCGCTTCGGCTACGGCCACCTCGTCGGGTTCGTGCTGGCCGCCGCCGTGCTGTCGATGACCACCGGCCTGCTGCTGTTCACCGAGGCTGGCCCGGTGGTGCCGGCCCTGAACAGCTACTGGATCAAGATCCACGTGGCCGCCATGATGTCGGCCTCGTCGATCTTCATCGTCGGATTCGTGGCCACGGCGTTGTACCTCGTCAAAGACACCGCCGAGCGGCGCACCGCCGACCGCAGCGGCTCGGCGTTCGCCGGTTCGACGGTCGGCGCGGCGCAGGTCCAGGCTCCCACCGACGCGCGGCCCGAGGGCTACGAGGCCGACGCCGGTGCTCCCGGCGGACCCGCGGTCGCGGGCCTGCTGGTCCAGCGCGAGGCGTTGTCGCCGCTGCTGTTCCCGCTGGTCCCCGCCGCCGTGGTGGCCGCCTTCGTGTTGATCGTCTGGCGGGCGCCGGGAACCGCGATCGTCGCCGCCAGCGTGGCCGCCCTGCTGGGCACTGCATCCTGGTACGCCGTGCCCTACCTGCCCCCAGCCGCGAAGCTGGACAACCTGGCCTACCGCACCATCGCCTTTGCCTTTCCCGTGCTGACCTTCGGGGTCATGGCCGGTGCCATCTGGGCCGAGGAGTCGTGGGGGCGCTACTGGGGCTGGGATCCCAAGGAGACCGGATCGTTCTTCACCTGGGTGCTGTACGCCGCCTACCTGCACGCACGGTCGACACACGGCTGGCGCGGGCGGCGGGCCGGCTGGATCGGTGGGATCGCCTTCGTCGCGCTGATGATCACCTACTACGCCGTCAACCTGTGGATCGTCGGGCTGCACAGCTACGCCGGGGTGTAACGCAGCCGCGTGGCCGTGCTGCTCGGGCTCGCGTCAGCCCTGGTGTACGGCGCGGCCGACTTCTTGGGTGGGATGCAAGCGCGCCGGTCGGGTGCCTTGGCCGTCGTCGTGTGGTCCCAGCTTGCGGGGTTGGCGCTGCTGCTGGCCGCGCTCCCACTGCTGAGCCCG
>JALZLC010000367.1 GCA_030858885.1 Actinomycetota bacterium | reverse complement strand
GCACCGACGCCGGCGGGCGCCGCGGTGTCCACCAGCGAGCCGCTCGGCGCCCCCGACGACGCTCCGGCGCGCACCCTGCCCGACCTGCTGGCCGAGGCCGAACCGGTCGCCGAGCAGTGGCAGGATCAGCCTCGCCTCGCCGAGATCGACATCGCGCTGGACGCGCAGGGCGGGTGGACCGCCGCGCGACTGCTGTACCTGGCCGCGGCCGCGGACCGCTTCCTCGCCGTTCGGGCCGACGGCAGCGGACTGTCCTGGCAGCAGCCCACCTTGAGCACCCTGCAGGCGCGACCGATCAGCAGCGACGGGTTGACCGACGTGCCGACGCTGCCCGAGGGGGTGCGCGAGCCGGCCGAGCTGGTGTCGGCGGCGGCCGCGGCGCTGGACAGCTGCGGCGTGACCCGGCCCGTGACCGCGCTCTACGCCACCGGCGCCCCGGTGGCCTGGGACGGAAACGCCTGGACGACTGAGCCGACCTGGAGCGCAACCCTGTCCGACGCTCAGGGCCGCGGCGTGGTCGTCGACCCCTCCAGCGGCGGCGCCGGAGCCGATCCATGCCTGTGACGGCGCGCAAACGGCCCCCGGCGGGTCGCGGTCCCGTCCTCCCTTCCCCTTGGAGGGCGGTCCCGATTCCTGCCGAGGGCCGATCGCTGGCGAAACACTAAGCAGGCCGTGGCACCCGGTCAACCGGCCTGTCCACAGGCTTTTCCCCAGGCTGTGCACGCGAGTGGCGCCGCCAGCGCAAACGTCGGCCGACGCTGTGGACGCCGGCTGTGGACGGGGCCGAGATTTCGCCGGCAGTGACGCTGGGCGGTGCCGCTGACCTGCGAGGATTCGCCGGCCGGCCTGTGCACCGAAATTTCTCCGCCTGCTCCTGGCTGTCGGGTGCGCGGTGCGCACTGGGGTGCATGGTGCGCCGTCGACTCGAGCGGTGATCAGCCGTCCGGCTCGTCCCGCCCGTCGACAGGACCCGAGTCGGTGGCGATGTCGGCCTCGATCTCGGCCGCGGCCATGCGCAGGAGCCAGTGGCTTGGCTCGGCCAGCTCGGCGGCTGTGGGCAGGTGGTCGGTGGACTGCCACGCGCGGTCGAGGCCTTCCTGGCCCCTGGCAGCCACCACCGCCTCACAGAACGCCTGGCCCTGGCGGAAGTCACCGGGCTTGAGATCCAGGCCGATCAGCTGCTGGAGGAAGCGCTCTCCCTGCCCCCTCTCGGCGCGCCGCCGACGGACGATCTCGGCGATGCGGGGCAGCGCGGTCAGCTTGCCGTCGGCGGCGACCCGCACGACCTGGTCGCTGTAGCCCTCGACGAAGGCGACCAGGGCTTGCAGCTGACCAAGGATGGTCTGCTGGGCGGCGGTCGGTTCCATGCGGAAGGCGTCTGGGCCTTCCAGCGCCGCCCGCAACGCCTCGGGATCGGTTGGGTCCAGCCCCATCCCGCCGAGCCCTTCAAACAGGGCGCCAGGGTCGAAGTCGGCCTCGGAGGCGAAGCGTCCGATCAGGTCGGCCAGGTGCGGGCGAAGCCAACGCACACCGGCGAACATCCGCCGGTGCGCCGCCTCGCGCAGGGCCAACCAGTAGCGGAACTCCGTGGGGTCAAAGTCGTAGTCGGCGGCGAGTCGTGCCGCGTTGTCACCAACGGTGGCGATCATCCGTGGGTCCACGGTCGGCACGCCCAGGTCGTACGTGGCCAGCAACTGGCCGGCGAGGTGACCCGCCACGGTGCCGATCTGCACCCCGTAGAGCAGGGCACCCATCGACGACATCGCCTGTGCCATCTGCCCGCCCATCGCCGCCAGCTCCGAGGGCAGCGCCTTACCCAGCGCCGCGCTCATCCCCTCGGCCACGGGCTCGACGTAGGCACCCAGCCCCGCCGACGAGGTGGCCAGGCGAGTCCACTCGGCGGCGGACAACAGGCGCACCGGACCCTCGACCGCCAGCAGGCCGCTGACCTGGTCCAGCCACAGCTCGGCGGCGTCGACCGCCTGGACGAACTCGCCGACATCGCGCTGCCCGGTGGCCGGCAGCGCGTCGGGCGGTGCGGCGATCGACAGGGCGGTGTCGGTCGCCAACTCCCAGTTGACCGGGCCTCCGCTCCAGGACAGGACCTTGGCCAGCTCCCGGAACAGCGGCACGTTGGCGAACATGCGAGGGTCGAAGCCGCCAGAGAAGGGATCGTTACTTGAGGACATGATTCCATCGTAGGCGGGGTGCCGGCGAGCGGTAGCGAGGGCGCGCCGGGCGGGCTGCGGGACCGGGGTAGTAGGCTCCCCTGCTCGCCGAGAGGGGTTGGCATGACCACGGTCGCCGTCACCGGCGCGGGTGGGTTCACGGCCGCGGCGCTGCTGGAGCGGCTGGACGCCGACCGGGCGGTCGAGCGCATCATCGGCGTGGACCGCGTCGAACCGCAGATGCCGGTGGCCAAGCTGGATTTCCGCCTCGCCGACGTTCGCGACCCCCTGCCGGCGCTGGCGCTGCAGGGCGCGGACGCCATCGTGCACCTGGCTGTGTCTGAAGGTCCGCTGGGCAGCGAGGACACCATGTTCGCCATCAACGTCGAGGGGACGCGCAATCTGCTGGCGGCGGCGGACGCGGCCGGCGTCTCGCGGCTGGTGCACCTGTCCAGCGCGGCCGTCTACGGCGCCGACCCGGGCAACATCGTGCCCCTGCACGAGGATGTGCCGTTACGGGCCAACCCGGACTTTGGTTGGGCCTTCCACCACCTGCTGGCCGAAGAGCTGGTGACGCGCTGGGCGGCTGAGCATGCCGGCACCACCGTCACGGTGCTGCGGCCGGCCACGACGCTGGGCCCGGGCGCGGACACGGCGGTGTCGCGCCACCTGGAGCAGCCGTGGCTGCCGGTCGTGCGTGGCTACCTGCCGCCGGTGCAGCTGCTGCATGTCGATGACCTCGCTGCCGCACTGCACCTGGCCGTCATCCGCGACCTTCCCGGCGCCTACAACGTCGCGGCCGAGGGCTGGCTGCCGTTGGACGACATGGCCAGGGTGATGGGCCGAGGGCTGCTGCGGGTGCCGGAAAGCGTCGCCTTCCTGGCGGCGTCGCGGCTGTGGCGGCGGGGGGTCATCGCTGCTCCGCCCGGGGCGTTGCGCTACCTGATGCATCCGTGGGTGGTGTCCACCGAGCGGTTGCACGCGCAGGGTTGGGCACCCACCCGGTCCAACCGTGACATCCTGCGAGAGTTCGTCGCCGACCATCATCCCTGGATGAGCCTCGGGCGGCTACGGGTACGCCGCCGCCACTGCTACGTCGCGGCGGGTGCGCTGGTCA
>JALZLC010000345.1 GCA_030858885.1 Actinomycetota bacterium | reverse complement strand
GCCCACGCCCGCACGCTGTCGGGGGGGCGGCGGTAGGCAGGAGCGTCGCGCAGCGGCACCGCCAGCAGCGCGGGCAGACCCTCCACCAGGTCGATGCAGCGGGCGGGCGCGGGGCGCAGCGTGATGCCTGAGGCACCGAGCACTGCCATGCGCACCGTCGCGGAGCGGCCGGCCGGCAGCCCGAGCCGCTGCATGGCCGCGGTGGGGACCGGTTCGCCGGCGGGGTCGGCCACGACGAGGCGCCCGTACGCGGGTACCTGACGATCAGGGCAGAACGCGAGCTGGGGTTGCGACAGGACGCTGACCTTTACGAGGGGAACCGCCCCACGCTACTGCCCCCGGTGCTGCGCTGCGCCCTTTGCTTCGGACTCCAGTGTCGCCAGCAGATGGCGAACCGCTGATGCCGGCACCTGGTCGCCGTCAGCGCCCGCCAGCAGCTCGCGCAACGTCCCAATCAGCATGCGACGCTCGGCCGACACGACGCTGTCGGCCGGCTGGGCGGCCACCTGCGCTGTCACCTTCGACTGCACGAGCGGGGCGCCGCCGGCTTCCGAGGAGGCGGCGGCCTGTGGCTCCTCGGCGTCGAACAAGCGACGCTGTGTGGCCTGTGTGGCCGTGCGGGCCTCGAACTCGCCTGGCGTCGTCCCCGCGATGGCGGCCGCCCACCAGGTCAGTCCCCGGTCCCATGGCGCTCCGGGCGGACGGCGCCTGGGCAGCCGGCCACCGAAGGCTACGTCGGCGATGACGCCGACGAGGATGTCGCGGGTGAACGCGTCGGTGGCAAAGCGCCGGCGCAGATCCTCGACGAAGCTGGCGCTGGGGGCGCTCCCGGTGAGGCGCTGCGCGGCCTCGGTCACCACGGGCCGTGATCGCTGCAGCCAGGCCCAGGCATAGGCGGGGACGCGAGGAAAGTCCTTCCCCACCGCTCGCGGAGCCGGGTCAGCCACCACACCTCCACGTCGACGGCGGACGCCAGCGTCCAGGCTACGGGCGCCGCGGTCAAGGACCTGCGACGTCCATCAGCGACAGGACTGCAGCGCGACGATCAGCACGCCGGTGATGACCGCCGAGACCAACAGGGAACCAAGGCAGCCGAGACGGTTGGAGAAGAAGAAGAACATGGCGCCCGTCTACCCGTCGGACCGTGCCGTTACGCCGCTGCCCGCGCTCGTCGGCCCGCTGCCGGCGCTAGTCGGCCCGCTGCCGCGCTCGGTGCGCGGCGACGTTGATGCGGTTGGCGCAGGTGTCAGGGTCGCAGTAGCGGCGCGAGCGGTTGCGCGAGGCGTCGACGAAGACGTCCGAGCAGGTGTCGCTGGCGCAGGTGCGCAACCGCACGAAGCCGTCGGCGCGCAGCACACCCGCCAGGGCCATCCCCGCCTCGGCCTGCAGGCGCATCGCCAGCGGTGCGCCCGGCGGTGAGAAGTGCAAGTGCCAGGCGTCACCGTCGTGGTCGGTGAGCTGCGGCAGCGCCTGAGACTGGGCTAGCAGGGCGTTGACCAGATCTGCCGCCTCGTCGGCAGTCGCGGCCCGCCAGACTGCCCGCAGCCTCGATCGCAGTGCCCGTACCTCGTCCAGCTCGCGGCGACCGATCTTGCCGGGGTGGCTCACCTCGTGTTGGCGCAGGAGCGCGCGCAGCGCGCCGACGGTCTCCAGGCCGTCGCGCGCTGGCCCTCCATCGCCGCGGATGTTGTCCGACGCACCGCTGTTGGCCAGGTCGACGGCGAGCTGAACCGTGCAATCGGTGTAATGGTCGAAATCCACTTGACTCCTTACTTGCGGAGCGGTACCGTAAGAGGTGTCAGAAGGAATGATCCTTACGCCATCAGTCTGACGGGTCCTCGGCCCGGCTGCAAGGAGTGGTTCTCATGCTCGCCGCACACTGCCCAGCCTGCGACGTGACGCAGCTGTACTCCTACTCCCACATCCACAACCTCCACAACACCCCGCGCGGCATCCAGCTGGTGATGGACTGCTACTGCGGCGAACGCTTCACGGTGCTGACCGGCCGAGCCGCCAGCCGCGCGCTGCAGCCGGCGGCGTCCACCGCCTGAGCCCCACCAGGACTGGCTGGCTCAGGGCAAGTGCTGGGGCACCACAGCTGTTGGTGCATGCGCCGCCAACGAGAAGGGTTGGTCACGATAACGTGACCAACCCTTCTACATGCTGACCTGCGGCCCCGAGCGGGCGCACAGCGCCCTGCCCACGTCGGCACTGCGTATGTGGGCGGCGGACGGATCCTGCTCGCCACAGCGGCGGGCGGAGCGCAACTCTGGTAAGACATGCCCCCGTCGCGCTGCGTACCCGCCGCCGACAAGGAGGTGCAGGATGCTCCGCAAGCTGTTGCCCACCTGGCCGGTCGCTCGTCAGATCACCACCGGTGACCATCTCGGTCGCGGGCGCGCCGCCCAGTCACCGCAGTCCGCCGGCCTGCGCGCCCGTACCGCCGACGCCGACGAAGTGGTCGGCTCGGTCTGCCCGTACTGCGCCGTCGGCTGCGGCCAGCAGGTCTACGTGCGCGACGGCGAGGTCATCGCCGTGGAGGGCGACCCCGACAGCCCGATCTCTGGCGGCAAGCTGTGCCCCAAGGGCTCAGCCACCCACCAGCTGGTCACTGGACCCAGCCGCGAGCAGCGTGTGCGCTACCGCCGGCCCCACGCGTCGGAATGGGAGGAGCTGTCCCTTGACGAGGCGATGGAGATGATCGCCGATCGGGTGCTGGCGACCCGGCGCGACACCTGGCAGGACCTCGACGAGGCCGGCAACCCGCTGCGCCGGACCATGGGCCTGGCAAGCCTCGGCGGCGCGACCTTGGACAACGAGGAGAACTACCTCATCAAGAAGCTGTGGACGGCATTGGGTGCCATTCAGATCGAGAACCAGGCGCGCATCTGACACAGCTCCACCGTCCCCGGTCTGGGGACGTCATTCGGTCGTGGTGGTGCGACCACCTTCCAGCAGGACCTGGCCAACAGCGACGTCATCGTCATCCAGGGCTCCAACATGGCCGAGGCCCACCCGGTGGGCTTCCAGTGGGTGGTGGAGGCCCAGCGCCGCGGCGCCACCGTGATCCACGTCGACCCCCGCTTCACGCGGACCAGCGCCCTGGCCGACGTGCACGTACCGATCCGGGCCGGCAGCGACATCGCCTTTCTCGGCGGGATCGTCAACCACATCCTGACCAACGAGCGCGACTTCCGCGAGTACGTGGTGGCCTACACCAACGCCGCCACCATCCTGCGCGACGACTTTGTCGACACCGAGGACCTCGACGGGCTGTTCAGCGGCTGGGACCCCGAGGCCGGCGCCTACGACGTCAGCTCGTGGCAGTACGCCGGCATGGCGATGGGGTCAGCCGCGGGGAACCGCGAGATCGCCACCTCCGCCCCCGAAACCACCGGCGCGGGGGGCGCCAAGCTGGAGCACGGCGACCCACCCGAGCGCGACGAGACGCTGACCCACTCGCGCTGCGTCTACCAGGTGCTCAAGCGTCACTTCTCGCGCTACACCCCCGAGGTCGTCGAGCAGGTCTGCGGGGTGCCGCCCGAGCTGTTCGCGCGGGTGGCCGACGCGCTGTGTGACAACTCCGGTCGCGAACGGACCGGGGCCTTCTGCTACGCCGTCGGTTGGACCCAGCACTCCGTCGGTGTGCAGTACATCCGCACCGCGGCGATCATCCAGCTGCTGCTGGGCAACATCGGCCGCCCCGGCGGCGGGATCATGGCGTTGCGCGGCCACGCCAGCATCCAGGGGTCGACCGACATCCCCACCCTGTACGACCTGCTGCCCGGCTACATCCCGATGCCGCACGCGCAGGCCTACTCCGACTTCGACGACTACGTGCGACGCAACGCCGCGCCCACGGGCTTCTGGGGCCACATGTCGGCCTACCTGGTGAGCCTGCTCAAGGCCTGGTGGGGCGACGTGGCCACCGCCGATAACGACTTCTGCTTCGACTACCTGCCGCGGATCTCCGGCGACCACTCGACCTATCAGACGTTGCGGGACATGCTCGACGGCAAGGTCAACGGCTACTTCCTGTTCGGCGAGAACCCCGCCGTCGGCTCGGCCAACGGGCGGATGCACCGCCTGGCCATGGCCAAGCTCGACTGGCTGGTGGTGCGCGACCTGGTCGAGATCGAGAGCGCGACCTTCTGGAAGGACGCGC
>JALZLC010000292.1 GCA_030858885.1 Actinomycetota bacterium | reverse complement strand
GGTCCGATCGGCGGCTACCGCCTCGCGGTTCCGTGCGATGGCATCGGGGTAGGCGATACGACACGTCTACCGCTGCGGAGGTTGTGTCATGCGCCGGATCCTGCTGCTCACGCTCTGCCTGCTGCTGGTCGCCGCCACGGGTGCCGCAGCGCTCCAGCAACCCAAGCGCTCGGCGGGCTCTGAACGCGGTGATCGACGCGAGCGGGTGATGTTGCGCGACGCCGACGGCGCACGGGTCGGCATGGTGCGGCTACGGGAGCACGGCGACGGCGTCGCGGTGCAGGCCCGGCTGCGGGGCTTGAGTTCAGGGTTCCATGGCTTCCACGTCCACACCACCGGCATCTGCGACCCTGACGCCGCCGAGGGGCCGTTCACCAGCGCCGGCGGCCACTACGTCGGTGACGGCGGTGCCCATGGCGACCACGCCGGGGACATGCCGTCGCTGTACGTCGCCGAGAACGGCACCGCCAAGCTGGCGTTTCACACCGACGCGTTCACCCTCGGTGAGCTGCGGGACGCCGACGGCTCGGCGGTGATGGTCCACGCCGGAAGCGACAACTTCGCGAACATCCCTGACCGCTACACCTCCAGCCTGTCCGGCGAGACCGGTCCCGACGAGAAGACCCTGGCCACCGGTGACGCCGGCGACCGGGCGGCCTGCGGCACGATCGGCGGCGACGACAGCGACGAGGTCGCCGGGCTGGTGACCGTGACCAGCGACCAGCGCTTCCTGCCGACGGTGCGACGCATCCGCCGCGACATCACAGGCAATCCCGATCTGACCCTCGTCACAGTCGTCAAGCACGCCCGGAGCGCCGGCCGGGCCGGCCTCTCGCTGCCCCCAACCCGACTGCTCATCTTCGGCAATCCCGGCGCCGGCACCGTGCTGATGCAGGACGCCCGCACCATCGGCATCGACCTGCCTCAGAAACTGCTGGTGTGGCGTGAAGGCACCGAGATCAAGGTCAGCTACAACGACCCGCACTATCTCGCCGACCGTCACGGCATCAGCGGCCAGGACGAACTGCTCGACCAGATCGCCGAGCTACTGCACCAGCTGGCCACGGGCGGTTAGCGCCACGGCTCAGTGCGAGCCGAAGGCCTCGGTCTTGACGCCCCGAGCCCAGGTCCAGGCGTAGTCGGAGTCTTCACAGGACAAGGCCGCCGGCCCGAAGCGCAGCGGCCGGAAGGTGTCGACCATAACGGCGAGCTCGTCGGTGGCATCCTTGCCGATCGAGGCCTCGACCGAGCCCGGCTGCGGCCCGTGGGTGAAGCCTGACGGATGCAGGCTGATCGACCCGAGCTCGATGCCAGCGCCCTTGCGGCTCATGAAGTCGCCACCGACGTAGAACAGCATCTCGTCGCTGTCGACGTTGGCGTGGTTGTAGGGCGCCGGGATGCCCTGCGGGTGGTAGTCGAACTTGCGGGGCACGAAGCTGCAGATGACGAAGTTGGGCCCTTCGAAGGTCTGGTGCACCGGCGGCGGCTGGTGGATGCGGCCGGTGATCGGCTCGAAGTCGGCGACGTTGAAGGCGTAGGGGTACAGGCAACCGTCCCAGCCCACCACGTCGAACGGGTGATGATCGTAGGTGTAGCGGGTCATCCCGTGTCGGTGGCGCACCAGCACCTCGGCTGAGTCCGCCTCGGCGATGAGCGGCTCGCTGGGTCCGCGAAGGTCCCGCTCGCAGTAGGGGCTGTGCTCCAAGAACTGCCCGCGTGAGGACAGGTACCGCTTCGGTGGCGCGACGTGCCCGGAGGCCTCGATGACCAGCGCCCGCAGCGTCACCCCGTCGGCGACCCTCCACCGGTGGGTGGTCGAGGTTGGGATCACCAGGTAGTCGCCCTGGCCGACGGCGATGGCGCCGTAGACCGACTCGAAGACGGCCTCGCCCGATTCGACGTAGATGACCTCGTCGCCGATGGCGTTGCGGTACAGCGGGCTGGTGGCGTCGGCGGCCACGTAGGACAGGCGTACGTCGTCGTTGGCCATCAGCAGCTGCCGGGCGTCGACAATGTCCCCGCCGACCTTGAGCTGGTGGGTCTTGAGGTGCCGCGGCTTGAGGGGATGGTTGGGCACCAGCGGGTCGGCTTCGCGTTGCACCGGCTCGGCGGCGGTGATGGCCGTCGGCAGGTGGCGGTGGTACAGCAGCGACGCGTCAGAGCCGAAGCCCTCGACGCCCATCAGCTCCTCGG
>JALZLC010000281.1 GCA_030858885.1 Actinomycetota bacterium | reverse complement strand
GTCGGGTGGCGGCACGTCGGGTGGCGGCGCATCGGATGCTGGCGGTCGGCTTGGTGGCCGCCGCGCTTGCGGGTTGCGGAACCGCCGGCACCGGGCAAGGCGTCGCCGGCATCACACCCCGTAACGGTCGCTCGGGGCTGAGCCTGTCGGGCACGGTGGACGGACGCCAGATCGCGATCAACGACGGTGCGCCGCGGATGCGGGTCGACGACTGCGATCCGAACCAGGGGCCCGACACCGACCTGTGCTTCTTCTCCCGCGACATCGACGGCGGCTTCTTCGGCCTGATCGTGGAAAACCCCGACGCGCTCGCCGCTGGACAGGCGCTGCCCGTGGCCGCCGAGCCGTGCGCCCCACAGGCCTGCGACGAGCTCAGCGAGGTCGCGGTGGTCGAGGTGCAGCTGGGCGTCGGCACCCCACGGGTCCGCGCCGAAGGCGGGCAGCTGCGGATGACCACGGTCGAGCCCCGCCGCCGCTATGCGGGCTCGCTCACCTTGGAGCTGCCCAACGGCCGCCTGGCGGGCACCTTCGACGTGGTGCCGCGACCCAGGGAGTAACCTGCTGCGCCGCCCGGCCCGTCCTGCGACCAGCGTTAGGAGCCGCGATGCCGATTCGCGTCGTCCTGGCCGAGGACAGCTACATCGTCCGGGAGGGTGTTCGGCTGCTGTTCTCCACGGAGCCGGAGTTGGAGCTGGTGGCGGTCTGCGAAGACCTCGACTCGCTGATGGCCGCCGTCGAAGCGCACCGCCCCGACGTGGTGCTCACCGACATCCGCATGCCTCCGAGCGGGACCGACGAGGGGATCCAGGCCGCCAGGCGCCTGCGCACCACCAGCCCGGAGACCGGTGTGGTCGTTCTCAGCCAGTACGTGGACCCTTCCTATGCCCTGGCACTGTTCGGAGACGGCTCCGAGCGCCGCGCCTACCTGTTGAAGGAGCGCGTCGGCAACGTCGAACAGCTGCTCGCCGCGGTGCGCGAGGTCGCGGCCGGCGGGTCGGTGATCGACCCGAAGGTCGTCGAGGCGCTGGTGGCCGCCCGCTCCGCCTCGGCCAGCTCGCGCCTGGATCAGCTGACCCCGAGGGAGCGCGAAGTGCTCAGCGAGATGGCGCAGGGCAAGAACAACGCGGCGATCGCGGGTGCGCTGTTCCTCACCGAGCGGGCGGTGGAGAAGCACACCAACTCGATCTTCTCCAAGCTTGGGCTGTCTGAGGAGCGCAACACCAACCGGCGAGTCCGCGCGGTGCTGCTGTTCCTGGCTGAGCAGGCATAACCGGTCGAAAGGGGTGCCAGCACACCCGCAATTCGCCTGCTGGCCTGTCGGCACGCGCCATCGCGGGTCGCCACTATGTCCGTATGCAAGAAGCCACCGCCAGCGTCCTCATCGTCGACGATCAGGCCCCGTTCCGATCAGCGGCGCGAATGGTCGTGGCGCTCAGTGACGGCTTCGAGGTGGTCGGCGAGGCCGAGACCGGCGAGTCCGCCGTCGAGCTGGCCGCCCAGTTGACACCGGACCTGGTGCTGATGGACGTCAACCTGCCGGGCATCGACGGGTTGGAGGCCACGCGGCAGATCCTGGCGGCGTCGGCCCCTGCGCCGGTGATCGTGGTCCTTTCGACCTACGAGGCCGACGAGTACGGCCCGCGGGCGACGGGTGCGGGGGCGGCCGCATTCATCCCCAAGTCCGAGTTCGACCCCGACAGTCTGGAAGCGGCCTGGCGAGCGGCCAGGGCGGCCGCGGGAGCCTCCTGACGACCTGCGACTCGGCCGCTTCATGCGGCGGCCGCGGCGCGCGTCAGTCGTCGTCCGCCGCCATCGGCAACCGTCCGGAGATGGTGGTGCCAGCCCCCGGAGCCGAGCGCACCGACAGGGTTCCCCCGAGCGCGTCGATCCGGTCGGTCATGTTGGTCAGGCCAGCGCCCATCGGGGTCGATTCGGGGTCGAACCCGTCGCCATCGTCGGTCACGCTGAACGACAGATCGGTGCCCACCGCCTCCAGCCGGATGCGGACCTGGGTGGCGTTGGCGTACTTGGTGATGTTCTGCAGCGCCTCGAGGCAGCAGAAGTAGATCGCCGCCTCGGGCGCCTGGCCGTAGCGGTCGATGTGCTCGGCCTCCACCGTGACCGGCAGGACCGCCTTGCGCGCCTGGGCCACCAGCGCGGCGGGTAGGCCCTCGGCCGCGAGCAGCGGCGGGTAGATGCCTCTGGCCAGGTCACGCAACGTGTCGATGGCGTCGTCGGTGTCGGCGCCAAGCTGGCGCAGCAGGTCGTCGATCGGCATCCCCTTGGCGACCATTCGCTCCGCCAACCCCAGGCGCACCTTGAGGGCCACGAGCTGCTGCTGAGCCCCGTCGTGCAGGTTGCGTTCGAGGCGACGTCGTGCCTCGTCCCCGGCAGCGACCATCCGCTGGCGGGAGGCCCGCAGCTCCTCCACCCGGTCGAGCAACTCGGCGGTCAGCCGCACGTTGCGCAGCACCAGGCCGGCGTGACCCGCCAGGTCGGCCAGCAACGTGGACTCGACCGGGTTGAGCGTCTCCGAACCCGGCTTGGTGACGGTCAAGGCGCCCAGCAGCTCGGCCTGGTGCCGCACCGGCGCGCAGCCGGTCACCGGACCGAGCGGCGGCAGCTCCGGACCCGTCAAGCGCAAGGCCTCGGTTGGGGCACCCTCGGGCGGCCAGGACGCCGCGGGGCGCAGCTCGCCGGCCACCACCAGCCACACGTCGGCCCGCCTGGCAGCGGTGCCCTCGGCCAGCAGCCGCGCCATGCGGGCCAACCGTTCCTCGGTGACCAGTTCGTCGGCCATCCGCTCCGACAGCGATGACAGCAC
>JALZLC010000278.1 GCA_030858885.1 Actinomycetota bacterium | reverse complement strand
CAGGTCGACGATCTCGGCTTGGGAGGTCACGAGGCTGAACACCGCGACCGCCGCGAACATCGAGGGGAACAGCGACAGGAACATGCGGAAGGCCACCCCGGCGGCCAGGCTGGGGGCGTCGTCGGCCTTGATCTCAGCGATGGTGCGTTTGAGGGCGGCCAGGTAGTCGGCCCTGGTCAGGTCGGTGGGGTCATCGACCGGTTGGGCCGGGGCCGCGGCGGCGTTCGTGGTCATGGATAAGGATCCTTCAGGTCGGCAGCCTCAGGCTACCGGCGTGCCACTCGGCGAGGCCGTCAGCCACCAGTCGTTGGGCCAGCGCCGCTGCCCTGGTCGGGTTCTCGGTGTCTGCGGCGGTCGCGAGATCGGCTGCCGCCACCGATCCCTCACGCAGGGCGTCCACCAGCCGGCCCCGGTGGTAGCGGTCCGAGCCGGCGAACGACGACGTCGGGCGGGCACGCACGGCCGTCGCGCCGGCCGGGTCCTCGCCGCCGTTGCGTCGCCAGGCGCAGCTGCGCAGCACCGGGCAGGAGTCGCAAGCCGGCCGCCGTGCCGTGCAGTGACGCGCCCCCAGGTCCATCAGGGCGCTGCTCCAAGCGTGTCCCTGCCCCTCGGGCACCAAAGCGTCGGCCAGCGATTGCGCCTCCCGACGGGTCAGCGCCCGCCCGGCGACGGCGCGGGACAGGACCCGCGCCACGTTGGTGTCCACCGGCCCGACGTCCTGGCCGTACGCGAAGGCCAGCACGGCCCGGGCGGTGTAGTCGCCGACGCCTGGCAGCGCCCGCAACGCCGCCAGGTCCCGGGGCACCACGCCGGCGTGCTCGTCGACGATGACCCGAGCCGCCTTGTGCAACCCGACCGCTCTGCGGTTGTAACCCAACCCCCGCCAGGCGGTGAGCACCTCGGCGACTGACGCGGCGGCCAAGGTGCGCACCATGGGGAAGCGACTCGTGAACGCGGTGAACGCCACGGCAGCGCGCGACGCCTGCGTCTGCTGCAGCATGATCTCGCTGACCAGGATTCGGTAGGGGTCGCGAGTGCGTCGCCACGGCAGATCACGGGCCCGCGCGCCATACCAGTCCAGCAGCACGTCGGCGAGCTGGGAAGAAGGCTGGGCGCGATGTTGGGCGGGCGCAACCACGGCCGGCAGCGTAGCGTCGCGGCCATGCGCCAGCTGCTTGCGCCCTCCGGTGAGGCTGCCGTGCCTGCCGAGGTCGATCCCTACGACGCCTATCGCCCGGCGCGGACCTCGATGCTGCGCCTCAACATGGTCGCCAGTGCCGACGGCGCGGCGACCGACGAGCGCGGCCGCACGGCCGATCTCGGCGGCGGGGGCGACCTGCTGGTGTTTCGTGCCCTACGCGCTCATGCCGACGCCATCCTGGTCGGTGCCAACACCGTTCGCGCGGAGGGCTACGGGCCCCACCGCCTGACTCGCGCGCTGACGCGACAACGGGCGGCCGACGGGCGGGACGCTCCTGCCGCGATCGTGGTGGTGACCGCCACGCTCGACCTGGACTTTGCCGCCCCGCTGTTCACCGAGGCGGTGACCCCAACCGTGGTGCTCACCTGCGCGGCCGCTCCAGCCAAGCGGCAAGCATCGGCGGCGGTGGCCGGCCGCTTGCTGGTGGCCGGCGACCAGCGCGTGGACCTTGCCCGTGGCATCGCCCTGCTGCGCAGCGAGCTGGGGGTCAAGCAGGTGCTGTGCGAGGGCGGGCCGAACGTCAACGGCCAGCTGCTGGCGGCGGGGCTGGTCGACGAGCTGTGCTTGACGGTGGCGCCAGCGCTGCTCGGCGGAGATGGCCCGCGACTCGTGCGGGGCTTGAGCACACGAGTCAGCCTGGGTCTGATCGCCGCCCACGAGTGCGACGGCGAACTGTTCCTGCGCTATGAGGTGATGCCACCATGAGGCCCAGCATCAGGCTGAGCGGCCTGACCAAGGTCTATGAGGCCGCCGGCGTGCGGGCCGTGGACGGCATCGACCTGGAGGTCGGGCAGGGAGAGCTGTTCGGGCTGCTGGGGCCCAACGGGGCGGGCAAGACCACCATCGTCGGGATGTGCACCACCCGCGTCCTCCCGACGGGCGGCCGCGTGGAGGTCGACGGAGTCGACGTGGTCGCCCATCCCGCGGGGGTTCGCCGGCGCATCGGGGTCGTCACCCAGTACAACACCCTTGACCGTGCCTGCACGGTGGCGGAGAACATCTACTACCACTGCCGCTTCTTCGGCATGGGCAAGGCCAGCGGACGGCAACGGACCGACCGCCTGCTCGAGCAGTTCCGCCTGGCCGACCGTGCCGAGGCGATGCCCGACGAGCTGTCCGGTGGCATGGCCCAGCGCCTGCAGGTGGCTCGAGCCATCGCCCACCATCCACAGGTGCTCTTCCTCGACGAGCCGACGGCCGGCCTGGACCCGCAGAGCCGCATCGCGCTGTGGGACATCGTCGCCGATCTGCGGCGGGCAGGCATCACCGTGCTGCTGACCACCCACTACATGGAGGAGGCCGAGCAGCTGTGCGAGCGGGTGGCGATCATCGATCAGGGCCGCATCCTGGTGTGCGACACGCCGGCATCGCTGGTCAAGGGCCTCAACGCCGGTCGGGTGGTGCTGCTGGCGCTGGACAGCCGTGACGCTGGGCTGATGACGAGGTTGGGCGCCATCGAGGGCGTGACCGAGGTACAGCCGACCGACGACGGGGGGGTGCGCCTGCTGGCCGCGACGGCCAACGGACGGCTGCTGCCGCAAGTCGTCGAGGCCGCCCAGCCCAACGGTGTCCGCGACCTGGCGATCAACGACCCCTCGCTGGAGACGGTGTTCATCAGCCTGACGGGCAGGGAGCTGCGTGACTGAGGTCACCGTGCGGTCAGGCCCGGACAGCAGCCGGCTGCGCGGCTACGCGCGGGCGTTCGGCGGCCTGCTGCTGCGGGATGGCCGGGTGCTGTTGCGCGAGATCGTGCCCTTCGTCCTACGCACCGTCATGAACCCGCTGCTGTTCGTCTTCGTGTTCGCCTATGTCTTTCCCAAGATCGGGCAGGGCTTCTCCGGTGGCGCCTCCGACGTGTCCTTCGCCACGATCCTCGTCCCCGGCCTGGTCGCCGTCGCCGTGGTCTTCCAGGGCATCTCCGCGGTGGCCCTGCCCCTTGTCAACGAGTTCGGGCGCACGCGCGAGATCGAGGATCGGGTGATGGCGCCGCTCCCGGTCGGCGCGGTCGCCGTCGAGAAGATCGTCTTCGGAGCGCTGCAGAGCGTCGTCGCCGCAGTCGTGGTGTTTCCGCTGGTCTATCTGGTCCCGGCAACGGACGTCTCGGTGGATCTGGACCGCTGGCCGCTGCTCCTGCTGGTCGTCGTGCTGTCAAGCCTGACAGCCGGGGCGCTGGGGCTGGCGGTTGGCACCGTCGTCAAGCCGCAGCAGGTGCCGCTCATCTTCTCGATCCTGGTCATCCCGATCACGTTCCTCGGCTGTGTGTACTACCCGTGGGCCAGCCTCGGCTCCATCCGCTGGCTGCAGCTCGCGATCCTGGTCAACCCGCTGGTCTACATGAGCGAAGGGCTGCGGGCCTCGCTGACCCCGCAGCTGCCGCACATGCC
>JALZLC010000264.1 GCA_030858885.1 Actinomycetota bacterium | reverse complement strand
CCGTCTGGAACGTGCCCGACGTCGAGGCGGAGGTCGACGAGCTGACCGCCCGGGGTGTTGTCTTCGAGCGCTATGACGAGCCGGCGACCGACGCGAAGGGGATTCACTCGGCCGGCTATGTGACCGTCGCCTGGTTCAAGGACCCGGACGGCAACACGTTCGCGATCGAGCGTTGAGCTCGGCGGTCCTCCGCTTGGGGGCTCGGGCCTGGCGGTCATCTGCCTGATCCTCGGCGTGGAGGGTTGCTACGGCGGCGAGCTGTCGTACCGCCGGTGATCGGGGTCGCGCGTCGGAGGGCACCGTGTTGGCAGACGACGAGCTCGACGCACTGTTCAGGGCGGTGCCAGACGAGTTCACCGCGGCTCGCGATGGACTGGTGAAGCAAGGCGCACAGGAGCAGCAGCCCCCGGCTCAAGGCTTGCAGCAGCGGCGGCGTGCGGAGCAGGCGGAGCGGCGACGGGTGGAACAGCTGGAGCGACGGCGCCGCGCCGAGGAAGCGCTGCAGAAGACCCACGCGGCTGCAGACGGCGCCGAGGCGTCGCGGAAACGGGCACCCGACGAGGTGCGGGCCACGACCCGCGAAGCAGAGACCGCGCAGGGCCGCTGAGGAGGCAGACGCCGTCGCGGTCGCGAAGCGCCGCGATGCCGACCGCCTATTGCCTGCCTCTCTGCAAGCGGGCGCGCGTGCCAAACGGACTCGGGCGGCACTGGAGGTTGCCGAGGAGAAGGCAGCCGCCGCGCACCGAAAGGCGGAGGAAGCCGAACGCGCTGCCGAGCAGCTGGACTGACGCCGAACACCGATCGCCTACGTCGACACCTCGGCCCTGATTCCGCTGGTGATCGGGACCCCTGGTCGAGGTCGCCGGCCGCCTGTGGGGTGAGGCGGATGGGGGTGGTGGTGGTGGTGCGATGTTGACCGCGCAGCTGCCCAGTCGGCGCGCCCCAGCCCTTGTGTTCGGCGGCCATGAGACAATCACCGACCATGGAAAAGACGGCCATAACGCCCGCGCTCGTGTCCCGGTTGGTCGCCGCCCAGTTTCCTCAGTGGGCTCACCTTCCCGTCACGCCGGTTGAGGTCGACGGGTGGGACAACACGACCTTCCGTCTCGGGGACGACATGTCCGTGCGTCTGCCAACCGCCGACTCGTACGCTCCGCAAGTCGACAAGGAGCACCGGTGGTTGCCGATCCTCGCCGGCCACCTGCCCCTTCCCATTCCTGAGCCCATGGCCAAGGGAGCCCCCGGCTGCGGATACCCGAGGCAGTGGTCGGTCTACCGGTGGCGAGAAGGCGGCCAAGCGACCGTCGAGCGAATCGCGGATCTACGCCAGTTCGCGATCGAGCTGGCCGACTTTCTCGCCGCGCTCTACGAGGTCGATCCCACAGGCGGTCCGCCGCCCGGAGCGCACAACTTCTTTCGGGGCGGGCCGCTGACTACCTACGACACCGAAACCAGGCAGGCGATCGCGACCCTTGGTGACGACATCGACATCGACACCGACGCCGCGACCGCGGCGTGGGAGGCAGCCCTGGACGCGACCTGGCACGGCTCCCCCGTCTGGCTCCACGGAGACGTCACTGCCGCCAACCTGCTGGTCACCGAAGGCCGCTTGAGCGCCGTCATCGACTTCGGGTGCTCAGGGGTGGGGGATCCCGCATGCGACGTGACCATTGCGTGGACGCTCTTTACGGGTGAGAGCCGGGAAGCGTTCCGGGACCGGCTTCCGGTGGACGACGGGACCTGGGCGCGCGGCCGTGGCTGGGCGCTTTGGAAAGCCCTGATCACGCTCGTCCACGCCGTGAAAGCCAAGCCTGGGGACGCAGCAACGGCCCGACAGATCACCGAAGAAGTGCTCGCCGAGCACGAGAACGCGTAGCACGGAGACCAGGTGGCGCCACCGCGTGTCGTGCGGCGGGTTCTCACCGCCGATGGGACCTGCAACCTGGAACGTCCGAGTGTCGGTGTTCACGGCTACGGCTTGTGGAGGGTGAAGCCGGTGCATGGTCGACGCAGATCGATGGGCGGTCACAGCACGCCGGCGTAGGCGGGTAGCGCCGGTTGACCGCCGAGGTGGGCGTAGAGGACCTTGGAGCCCGCGGGGATCTGTCCGGAGCGGATCATGCCGATCAGCCCGGCCATGGACTTTCCCTCGTAGACGGGGTCGGTGAGCATCCCCTCGAGCCGTGCGACCGTTCGGATGGCCTCCAGGGTGGTGTCGTTGGGGATCCCGTAGATGCCCGCCGAGTAGCCGTCGACCAGTTCGATGTCGTCGTCGTCGAGTGGCCGGTCCAGGCCGATCGCCGCGGCGGTGGCGCGGGCGATGCGGGTCAGCTGCTCGCGGGTCTTGTCCATGGTGGCTGACGCGTCGATGCCGATAACGCGGCGGCCGCGACCCTCCTGGGCGAAGCCGGCGATCATGCCGGCGTGCGTGGACCCCGTCACGGTGCACACGACGATGGTGTCGAAGTACATCCCGAGCTCCTGCTCCTGCCTATCCACCTCTGGGCCCCAGCCGGCGAACCCGAGGCCGCCCAGCGGGTGGTCTGAGGCGCCGGCGGGGATGGCGTAGGGCTTGCCGCCCGCCTCCTCCACCGACGCAAGAGCCTGCTGCCAGCTGTCCCGGAAGCCGATATCGAACCCGGCGGGGTCCATCCGCAGGTCCCCGCCCATGATCCGGGTCAGCTGGATGTTGCCCACCTTGTCATAGACCACGTCGGGCCAGTCGACCCAGCGCTCTTGAACGGTCACCGCCTTGAGTCCAAGGTGAGCGGCCACCCCCGTGACCGCGCGCGTGTGGTTTGACTGCACGCCGCCGATGGACACCAGCGTGTCGCAGCCCTGCGCCAGTGCGTCGGCGACCAGGTACTCAAGCTTGCGCACCTTGTTGCCACCGAAGGCGATACCGGAGTTGCAGTCCTCACGCTTGGCCCAGATCTCCACCTGTCCGCCCAGGTGCGCCGACAACCGCCGCAGCGGGTGGATGGGCGACGCACCGAACAGCAGCGGGACACGGTCGAAGTCGTCGAGGCTCATCTCGGCTCCTCACAGGGTAGGCGGCCGCTTCAGCCGGCCGCTTGAACTGGGCTCACCCGGCGGGCATGGACCGCAGCCATGCTCGCACGGGGTGGCCTGTCAGTTGGCGACACTTCCGCACGCTTCCGGTTCAGCCGGTACCGAATGGTTACGGGCACGTGCGTGCAGTCGCCCGAGGCCGCAGCCTGGGGCAGCGTCTCGGGATCTCCAGCCATCGCAAGCCGCAGGCGCAGAGCCATCCCCGGACACCCGCGAGCCTACTGGCGTCCCGGTTCATCCTCAGACCCTCCGGGCCGCTGGTGCCCGGGGTCACTCGGCTGGCCAGCGTTGCGCGCCGTGAAGGACGCGCAAGATGACCACAGCGGACGCCTCGACTCGATACACCACGATGTACGGCGTCCCCACCACCACGAGCTCGCGCGTGCCGGCGACTCGGCCCGGACGTGCCATCGCCGGGTGGGCAGCGAGACGGCTCACCGCGGCATGGATCGCATCACCCATGTCGATGGCGGCCCAAAGGTTGTGTTCAGCGATCCATTCGAGTTGAGCAGTGAGGTTGCGCGCGGCCTCGGGCAACCACTCGATCCTCACGCCGTCCGGCCGGCGGCACGCCGCGCCAGTTCTGCCCGCTGCCGGCGCCAGCTCGACGCAGCCTGGTCATGAGAGCTGCGCTCAACGGCAGGGTCTGCGGCCTCCCCGAGGGCCTGCTCGATCTCGCCGCGTAACCAGGCGTCGTGCTCCTGCGACTCGTGCCATTGCTGGACCGTGTCACGCATGAGGACGCGGAGCAGTTGTGCGGCCGTGCGCTCCTGGGCGCCGGCGACCTCGGCGAACGCCGCCTTGAGCTTGTCATCGACGCGAAAGGTGAACGTGCTGTCGGCCATGCGAGCGCCTCCTGCGCGAATGTGTTCCTCTCGAAGTACACAGTAACACGGCCGGGGGAAGCGGGGTCCGCTCGCACGGATATTACGGCGAAGAACCGTTCGCACTCTGCGGGGACAGCGCTCCCAAACAAGAAGCTGCCAACGTGAGCAGCCGCTCCCGCATGGCTCCGGCGCGTGCGTATTGCGCAGCACACCTCACGAGTGTTGTCACGAGCGGTCAGCGCCCCGCGAGACGGAGGTCGCGGTAGGCGTTGTCCGGATGAGCATGGATCTCCCACTCAGCCTCACCGTGCCGGACCGGCGGTCTGCGGAAGTACCAGCGATCTGGCTTCGCATCCACGAGACGTCCAAGCGTGTAGCTCGCTGGATGGCGGCCTTCGTGCACTTGGAAAGGGGCGACTTGCCGGTCCGGAGTCACCTGTTCGGGCGGGAGCCGATATCGACGAGCGATGGCGTCCGGGATCGCGCGATTGATGTCCTCCGCGATCACCACGAGCGTGTCATCGCTCACCCACGGCGGATCTGGGCGGCGGCTCACAGTTCCACCGTTCTACGGCGGCTGTTGACCAGCGTCAACAAGCCATCGACGACGCCGCACACCGCGGTGCGCACCCATCATTCGGCAACGGCCCCCACGATGCGCAGGGGACCGGCCGTGTCGATCACACTGATGTTGGCGAAGCCGGCCGCGTCCAAGAGCCCGCCGTCATCCAGATCGTTCCGCTGACCCGTACACTCCGCGGCTACGCCTCCGGGGTGACCGTCAGCGCCGACGCGACCAACGGGCTCATGGAGGACTCGGCGGCGCAGTGCCAGCACGTGCGAGCGGTGGCAAGCGCCCGCATCCGCGAGACATTGGGCAATGTCGGGCCTGTCTCGATGGCACAGATCCGCGACGTCCTCGCCGCGCTGCTCGACCTGTTGCTGCGAGGGCGGGGCGGTGGGTTACAGCACCCGGACCGGGGAGCCTTCCAGCCAGGCGGCGATGTCCTCGACCGCCTCGCGGTAGTAGGTGGCATAGCCACCGGTGCTGACGTACCCGAGGTGCGGCGTCAGCACGACGTTGGTCAGGCCGCGCAGCGGGTGGTCAACCGGCAGCGGCTCGGTCTCGAACACGTCAAGGCCCGCGCCGGCGATCTGGCCTGTCCGCAGGGCTTCGACCAGGGCCTGCTCGTCGATCAGCGGTCCCCGCGAGGTGTTCACCAGGTATGAAGTCGGGCGCATCGTGGCCAGGTCGGCGGCGCCGATGATTCCCCGCGTGCGGTCACTGAGGCGCAGGTGCAACGTGACAACATCGGAGTCTTCCAGCAGTGTCTGCTTGCTGACCGCCTCAGCACCGGCCGCCGCCGCCACGGCCGGATCGAGATTGGCGCTCCAGGCCCGCACCCGCATGTCAAAGGCCGTGCCGAACGCCGCGACCCGGCTGCCGAGCCGCCCCAGGCCGATCACCCCCAGCGTCCGGCCCTCCAGCTCGGGCCCGATGGTGTGCTGCCAACCCCCCGCCCGCACCGCCTGGTCCTCCCGGCACACGTTGCGGGTGACGGCAAGGATCAACGCCCACGTCAGTTCGGCCGGTGGGGCGGCAGGGCTCGCCGTGCCACAGACGGTGATCCCGAGGTCCTTGGCGGCCTGCATATCGATCGCAGCGTTGGCCATCCCGGTCGTGACCAGCAGATGCAGGTCGATCAACCGCTCCAGCCGCTGCCGATCGAAGGGCGTGCGTTCACGCATCGCTACGATCACCTGGGCCCCGGCTAGGCGGGTCACGAGTTCCTCGGTATCGTCGATGTGGTCGCCCACAACGGTCAACTCGATCGCGGCGGCGAGTTGCTCCCAAGGCCCGAAGTGACGAGCAACGCCCTGGTAGTCATCGAGGACCACCACCTTCGTTACCGGTGCCCCCGTCATGGCGTCGTCACTGGCGAGTCGGCGGTCGGGCGGACACGGTGGAGTTCGGCGGCGAGGTGATGGGTCAGCGGCTGGCCGACGGCGGCCATGCGGACGGCGTAGCGAAGCGTGTCGCCCTCGACCTCGATGTCGCGTTCCAGCGCCTCGACGGGCTTGGCGGTCGGTGTGCCGACGACGGTGGACGTTCGCAGGCGCAGACTGGTCGCGAACACCTCGCCGGCGCACACCTCCACAACGCCGGTCGGATGGGCCAGCACCACCTCGACCCGGCTGTCGCCGAAGCCGCGGAAGTAGCCGGTCTCGGCGTGCAGCGGCCGGCCGTCGCCGGCATGCCATGTCCGCTGCGAATAGGCCAGCATCGGCTTGCCGTTGTGGCTGAAGCTGACCTGTTCGCGGTACACGAAGCCTTCGATCGTCGGGTACTGCCCTGTGCCCTCGCCTTCCCAGGTGCCGAGCAGGAAGGCCAGTGCCGCCACCTGCGGATGCAGTGCGGCGGTCATGTTGCCTGCCCCGCCTGCCGCGCTCGTGAGGGCTGCACGCGCATGGGCTCGCCGTCCTGTTTGGGGAAGTGGGGAGGCCACGGGGCGTCACCGAGGCCCTGCTCCTCGTCGCGTCGTGCCAGCGCCAGCAACCCGTCAAGGCGCCCCACCGCCTCGTCGATGCCCTCCGACAGATCCCCTACGGCGCTGTAACGATCCGCGACGAAGCGGTCGAGCGGGAAGTCACGTGGGTCGGCGTCGGCGACCTCGTCCCAGCGCAGTGGCGCGGACACCAGCCCCGTCTGCCGCACCGAGTAGGCGCTGCCGATGGTCCGGTCCCGAGCGTTCTGGTTGTAGTCCAAAAACACGCCGTGACGCTCCTCCTTCCACCATTTGCTGGTCGCCTGTTGCGGGATGCGGCGCTCCACCTCCCGCGCCAGCGCCAGCGCGGCGCGACGCACGGCGGTGAATGTCCACTCCGGCGCGATGCGCACGTAGACGTGGATCCCCCGGTTCCCCGACGTCTTGGGCCAGGCGACCAACTCGTACTCGGTGAGCACGTCGCGCGTCTCCAGGGCGACGGCCCGCACCGCGCCAAAGTCGACGCCCGGCATCGGGTCCAGGTCCACGCGCAGCTCGTCGGGGCGATCGACGGCCTCGGCGCGAACGGGCCACGGGTTCAAGTCGAGACAGCCCAGGTGAGCCATCCACACGATGTCGGCGGAGTGGCGTGGCACCAGCAGGTCGGCGGTGCGCCCGGAGGGGAAGCGGATGGTGGCGTACTCGTGCTCGCTGTCCTTGGGGGCCCGCTTCTGGAAGAACGGCTTGCCCGCAACCCCTTCACGCCAGCGCTTGAGCACCGTCGGGCGGCCGTACACGCCGCGCAGGGCGCCATCGGCGCAGCCGATGAAGTGGGTGACGAGGTCCATCTTGGTCCAGCCCTGCTCGGGAAACAGGACCTTGCCAGGACTGGTGACGCGCACGGGCTCTCCCGCCACGTCCACGGTGATCACCTCGGACCGTGCCATCGCCGCTGGACTCTAACCGGTGAGCCGCGCGCACTGTCGCGCT
>JALZLC010000168.1 GCA_030858885.1 Actinomycetota bacterium | reverse complement strand
CCAGGTCCAGGGGTCACTGCGGTAGGCGTGCACCGCCTCCAGCTCCTGGTGGAAGACCCGGATCTCGTTCTGCTCCACCCACCACTCCGCCAGCATCTGGGGTGCGGTCACGGCGCACACGCCGCCGGGGCACAGCTCGCGGCCGGCGCGCGTGTCGGCGAAATTGGCGAACCAGCTGGCGTAGCTGCTCAGATAGATCGCCAGCGGAACGACGACCAGGGTCAGGATGACACTGGCCAGCATGCGGGGTAGCCGATGCCATGGTGTGCCGGTCAGCTGTCGTCGCCACAGCAGCTCGCTGGCGATCACGAACACCCCACCCGCCCCGATTGCCAGGAGCGCCGACCATTTGGATGCCAGGGCCAGCCCGAAGGCGACCCCGGCCAACCAGCGCCAGCGATGCGTCCGGCGAGGCAGCGGGCGGTCTGCGTCCGGCGCGGCGGAACGGTCGACACCGGCCCACTGCCTGTCCCGGTCGACCAGCAGCAGCCACACGCCGGTGGTCACGAACAGGCCGAGGAAGGCGTCGAGCATGGCGATGCGGCTGATGGTGAACGCCAGCCCGTCCAGGCACAGCAGGAACGCGGCCAGCGCCGCGACGCCGCGACGGCGGAACAGCCGCAGTCCCAGCAAGTAAGTGGCGAGGACCGTCAGGGAACCCGCCGCCGCGGCGGCGAAGCGCCAGCCGAAGCTGTTGTTGCCGAACACGGCGATCCCGCTCGCCACCAGCCACTTGCCGACGGGCGGGTGGACCACGAAGTCGGTCTCCACGCCCTGCTCCAGCAGCTGCCGGGCGTGCTCGGGGTAGTAGAGCTCGTCGAAGTAGGTCCGCTCCGGGTAGCCCAGGTTCCAGAACCGCAGCACGGTCGCGACCAGGAGCACGACCACCGGCAGCACGAGACGCGCGCGGCGGCGGCCGCGCGAGTCCGGGGTCCCCCCGTCGGACGCCGCCGCGGACCCTGCCCGTGGCGCGCTGGTGTCGACGGCCATCAGCGGCAAGTCTAGGGGCCATGGTGGACACCAGCGCTGCTGCAGCCGGAGGCCGCCTCGTCCTGGTGGCCACGCCGATCGGCAATCTCGAGGACCTTTCACCACGCGCCGGGCGCATGCTGCGCGACGCCGACCTGGTGGCCGCCGAGGACACCCGCCACAGCCGCGTGCTGCTCGACCATGCCGGCTCCTCGGTCCCGATGACGAGCTACCACGAGCACAACGAAGCTTGGCGTACCGGGCCTTTGCTGGACCGCGTGGCCCAGGGTGAGACGATCGTGCTGATCACCGACGCGGGCACGCCGGCGCTGGCCGATCCCGGTTTCAAACTGGTCCGCGAGGCGCGGGAGCGAGGACTCACCGTCGAAGCCGTTCCGGGGCCTGCCGCGGCGCTCCAGGCGCTGGTGCTGTCCGGCCTACCCACGGATCGCTTCGCCTTCGAAGGGTTCTTGCCCCGCAAGGCCAGTGCCCGCGGGCGCCGGCTGCGCGAGCTGGCCGACGATCCTCGAACGTTGATCTTCTATGTGGCCCCACACCGGGCAGCCGACGACCTGACGGCCATGGCGGAGCTGCTGGGCGACCGGCAGGCCGCGCTCGCGCGCGAGCTGACCAAGCTGCACGAAGAGGTCTGGTGGGCCGACCTGCCCGAGCTGGCGCGGCGGGCAACGGCCGATGGCGTGCGCGGCGAGGTCACCGTCGTCGTGGCCGGAGCCTCGCCACCGGCCCCGCCGTCGGCCCCGCAGCTGGCCGCGCGGGTGCAGGACCTGGTGGCGACCGGGGTGGCGCGCAAAGAGGCCATCGCCGAGGTCGCCACCGCCACCGGCGCCCCGAAGCGCGAGGTCTATCAGGCGGTCCTCGACGCCCGCGGCTGACCGGCGGCTGGCTAGGATCGGGCGCATGGCGGCCAAGGACACCTACTACCTGACGACGCCGATCTACTACCCCAACGACATCCCGCACATCGGGCACGGGTACACGACGGTGGCGGCCGACGTGCTCGCACGCTGGCGGCGGCTGCGCGGCGACCGTGTCTACTTCTTGACCGGCACCGACGAGCACGGGCTGAACATCGTGCGGGCCGCCGAGGCGCGTGGGATGACGGCGCAGCAGCACGTCGACGACATCAACCCGCGCTGGCACGAGGTGCTTGACACCCTGCAGGTCGCCAACGACGACTTCATCCGTACCACCGAACAGCGCCACACCAGCGGCGTGCAGTCGTTCATGCAGCGCCTGTATGACAACGGCGATCTGTACACGGCCACCTATTCCGGCCCCTACTGCGTGCGCTGCGAGGCCTACTACACCGTCGAGGAGCTGATCGACGGGCAGCTATGCCCGATCCACCGCAGAGTCGTGGAGACGCTCGACCAGGAGAACTGGTTCTTCCGGTTGTCCAAGTACGCCCCGGACCTGCTCAAGCTGTACGACGAGCACCCCGAGTTCGTGCGGCCGCAGTCCCGCATGAACGAGGTCCGCAGCTTCGTCGCAGCGGGACTGGACGACATCTCGGCGTCGCGCTCGGCCTTCGAGTGGGGCGTGGCAGTGCCGTGGGAGCCCGGCCACGTCTTCTACGTGTGGTTCGACGCGCTGCTCAACTACCTCACCGCCGCCGGCTACGGCTCCGACGAGGAGGACTTCCAGCGGCGTTGGCCCGCCGACGTGCATCTCATCGGCAAGGACATACTCCGCTTCCACTGCGTCTACTGGCCGGCGATGCTGCTGGCAGCGGGGCTGGCGGTGCCGCGGCAGGTCTTCGCCCACGGGTTCCTGTTGGTCGGCGGCGAGAAGATGTCCAAGTCCAACGCCACCGGTATCCGGCCGGCGGAGCTGGTCGACCACTTCGGGGTGGACTGCTACCGCTACTACTTCTTGCGCGAGATCAGCTTCGGCCAGGACGGCTCGTTCTCCTGGGAGTCGATGGAGGCGCGCTACACCACCGACCTGGCCAACGACCTGGGCAACCTCGCCAACCGCGTGCTGAACATGGTGGGCTCCTACTGCGGCGGCACGGTGCCCGAGCCTGCGGCCACGGCCGGTGGTGCGGAATCGGCGCTGGCCGGCGGTCTGGGCACGGCGATCGAGGGGATGGCGGCGTTCGACCGGCTGGACTTCAAGAAGGGCCTGGAGGACCTGTGGGTGGGCATCGGCGCGGTCAACCGCTACGTCGAGGCGCGCGCCCCGTGGAAGCTGCACAAGCAGGGCGCCACCGACGAGCTCGGCCGTTGCCTGTACACCTGCGTGGACGCGCTGCGGGTCATCGCGGTGCTGATCAGCCCGGTGATGCCCGACGCCGCCGCGCGGTTGTGGGCCAAGCTCGGTCTCGACGAGCCACTGTCAGGGCAGCGCTACCCGGCCTCGGTGCAGCCAGGCCTGCTACCCGTGGGTGCCGAGGTCCACCGCGGCGAGTTGCTGTTTCCCAAGCTGGCGGAGTAGCTCACGCCCGCAAGCAACCTCGTGGCGTCCGTGTGCGTCCAAGCGGGCGAGGAGGTGACGGGTGCGGACGGAGGCGTTGGCACTGACCCGGGTGGTGGACAGTGACGACTTCGCCGAGCTCTACGCGACGCACCACGCTGAGGCGCTGCGACTCGCCTACCTGCTGTGCGGCGACCCGCATCGCGCCGAGGATGCGGTCGCGGAGGTGTTCGCCAAGGTCTACCGGCGGACGCGCCGCCACACCGTCGAGCAGCCGCGCGCCTACATCCGCCGTGCGGTGGTCAATGAGGTGAACTCGCGATTCCGGCGTCTGGCCTTGGAGCGGCGGGAGGCCGGTCGGCGCTCCGGCGACGACCGGGGAGCGCGCGGCGTCGAGGAGCAGCACGCCGACGCCGACGTGGTGTTCGCGGCGCTGCACCTGCTGCCCCGACGTCAACGCACGGCGGTGGTGCTGCGTTACTACGCCGACCTGTCCGAGGCCGACACGGCCGAGGTGATGGGCGTGTCGGTCGGCACAGTCAAGAGCACGGTGTTCCGCGGGCTCGAGCGCATGCGCGTCGCCATGGGAACGGAGGAGGTGTGATGCCGACCGATATGGAGGAGGCGGTCCGCCGGTCGCTGCGAGCGCGAGCCGCCGGCGTGACGCCGGACCCACGGACCTGGCGCCGCGTGCAGGAGCGCATCCGCCGCCGGCGCACCCTGCGTGGGGCCACCGTCGTCGTGGTGGTCGCGACCGTCGCCGTTCTCGCTGTCATGGCCCTGCCGGGGCGCAACGGCCGTGAAGTTCGCTTCACTCCCCCCGTGGTCGGTCAACCCGCCCCGACGCCGACCGCTGCCCCGGATCCGGCGGCCAATCCGCAGGCGCTCGGCAGCTTCTGCGACGCGGCGGACCCGCCGGTGCTGGTGGCGGCCACCTTCGAGGGCGATCTGGTGGTGTCATGCGCCAGCGGTGAGGAGCATCCGGTCGCCACGGACACCCTCGAGTCGGAGCCGGCGTTCTCGCCCGACGGCGCGCTGCTGGCGTTCACTCGACGCCCGGCGGCCGACGCGCCGGAGCGGGTGGTCCTGCTCGAACTGGACACTGGCGAGGAGACCGACCTCGGCGACGGCTACGGACCGGCGTTCGGCCCGGACGGGCAGCTCGCCTGGCTGGTCGATGAGCCGGGCGACGGCGTCCAGCCGAGCATCGTGGTTCGCCCCGAGCCGACGGGTGAGACCCTGCTGCAGTTCCCAGTCTCCGGTGACCCCGCCGGGCAGGTCACTGCCCGCCATCTCGCCTGGGACGCGTCGGGGGGGCGGCTGTGGTGGGAGACCGGCGACGAGGACCGCGGTCTGTGGACGGCGCACCTGGAGTCGGAGGGGCCGACGCCGACGCGGGTCGAGGTGTCAGGGGCGGTACAGGATTCCACGTACAGGGCCCCGTCTCCGAATCTGGCGAACCAGGCCATGGTCCTACGGCTGTGTTGTGCCGTGACCGACGGCGACGTGCCAGTTGACGCCGAGATCGGCGCCGTACGCACCGCCGGCCGCTCGGTGTCCGGCGAACGTGTCCCCGGCGAGTACCAGGCGCTGCAGGGGCTCAACGAGCTGCCCACCGCCCTGGACCTGTCTGGGCCGCTGTACACGGCCGCTGCCGGGACACTCGATGTGCGACGCGACGAGGAGGGCCGCGCTGCCACGGCCGACGGCGAGCCGCTGTGGCTGCCGGGCGACGCCCCCGCCTGGATCGTGGGCGACGGCAACGCCAGCTACCTGGTCGATGGCTACGGGGACCTCGTGCAGCTGAACGCCGCCTGGTCCGGCGTCGCCGTCAACCCCACGTTCGCGCCTCGGACCGTCGGCGAGGATGCTAGCCCTGCACCGGAGCCGAAAGAGCCGACGACCGCGACTGTGCAGGTGTACTTCGGTGTGGAGGGGAAGCGCGACTGCACCTCTACGCGGGCCTATGAGCGCCAGGTCGAGGCGCCAGCGGTGGCGCGCGGTGCACTCCAGGCGTTGCTCGCAGGTCCGACTCGCCAAGAGCGGGCCCAGGGTGCGACCAGCTTCTTCTCCGCCGACACCGCCAACCTGCTCAACATCGTCACCATCACCGAGGGCACAGCACGGGTCGATTTCGATGACCGCTTCGGCGACATCAACAACGCCAGCACCTCCTGCGGCTCCGAGCAGCTGCTGTCCGAACTGGACAAGACCGTCAAGCAGTTTCCGACCGTCGACCGGACGATCCATTCGCTGGATGGCGACGTGGCGGCCTTCTATCTGTGGCTGCAACGCGTGCCGCCCGAAACCGCAAGCGACTGAGTTTCGTCACCTGCTAGCGTGACCTGCGCCCGCCCAGTTGCGGGCTTCGCCGTATCCGGCTGCGGGGATGAGGTACACGCCGTGTACATCGACACGCACTGCCATCTCGAACTCATGGAAGCCTCCGGGTCCCATGACGCCATCGCCCGTGCCCGCGAGGCCGGCGTGGAGGCCATGGTCACGGTGGGTATCGACCTGGCATCATCGGCCGAGGCGGTGCAGACCGCCACCTACACCGAAGGCGTCTACGCCGCCGTCGGTATCCACCCCAACAACGCGATCGAGGCGACGGAGCACGTCCTGCGCCACCTCGCCGG
>JALZLC010000155.1 GCA_030858885.1 Actinomycetota bacterium | reverse complement strand
GTTCTACTCGTCACCGTTGCGCGACGGCGGCTACGACATCAGCGACTACATGACGGTGCTGCCGGAATACGGCACCGTCGACGACGTCGCTGAGTTGATCGAGCAGGCCCACACCCGCGGCATGCGCGTGATCGCCGACATGGTCATGAACCACACCTCCGATCAGCACCCGTGGTTTCAAGAGGCACGCCGGCCCGACTCGCCCAAGCGCGACTGGTACGTGTGGTCCGACACCGACGAGCTGTACCCCGACGCCCGGGTGATCTTCGTGGACAACGAGATCTCCAACTGGACCCACGACCCCGAAGCGGGGGCGTATTACTGGCACCGCTTCTTCGGCCATCAGCCCGACCTGAACTACGCCAACCCCGAGGTGCGCGAGGCGATGCTGGACATCGTCCGGTTCTGGTTGGGCATGGGCTTGGACGGGCTGCGCCTGGACGCCGTGCCATACCTGTTCGAGCGGGAGGGCACCAACTGCGAGAACCTGCCGGAGACCCACGAGTACCTCAAGCAGGTTCGTAAAGTCGTCGACGACGAGTTCACCAACAAAGTGCTGCTCGCCGAGGCCAACCAGTGGCCGGAAGACGTCCGCGACTACTTTGGCGACGGCGACGAGTGCCAAATGGCCTTCCACTTCCCGGTGATGCCGCGCATGTTCATGGGCCTGCGCCGCGAAGAGGCTAAACCGATCGTCGAGATCATGAACTCGACACCGCAGATTCCCGACAACTGCCAATGGGGCATCTTCCTGCGCAACCACGACGAGCTCACCCTGGAGATGGTCACCGACGAGGAACGCGACTACATGTACAAGGAGTACGCGCGCGACCCTCGCATGAAGATGAACGTGGGCATCCGCCGGCGGCTAGCGCCGCTGCTAGACAACGACCGCCGTTCCATCGAGCTGTTCCACGCATTGCTGTTCAGCCTGCCGGGCAGCCCGATCATGTACTACGGCGACGAGATCGGCATGGGCGACAACATCTACCTGGGCGACCGCGACGGGGTGCGCACACCGATGCAGTGGTCGATCGACCGCAACGCGGGCTTCTCGCGCGCCGACTTCGCCCAGCTGTACGCGCCGCCGATCATGGACCCGGTCTATGGGTACCAGTCGACCAACGTCGAGGCGCAGCAGCGTCATCCGCACTCGATGCTGCACTGGGTGCGCAACATGATCAACGTGCGCAAGCAGCACCCGGTGTTCGGCAACGGCCCCTTCACGGCGTTGAGTACCTCCAACAGCAAGGTGCTGGCGTTCCTGCGCGGCGAGATCAACCCGATCCTGGTGGTGGCCAACCTCGGCGCGTCCGCCCAGCCGGTGGAGCTGGACCTGTCCCGCTACAACCGCTGCGTGCCGACCGAGCTGCTGGGCGGCACGACGTTCCCGCGGATCGGCGACCTGCCCTACTTTCTGACCCTTGGACCCCTCGGGTTCTACTGGTTCGAGATCAGCGAGGACCACTCGGCATGACGGCCCTGGCCGACCTCGCCAGGCCGGCGCAGCACGGTGCGGTCGCCGAAGCCCTGCTGCCGTGGCTGCCGCGCCAACGCTGGTTCGCCGGCAAGGCCCGCAGCATCGTCGGCGTGTCGCTACACGACGAGATCCTGCTCGAAGGCGACGACGTGGTGGTGATGGACACCCTGGTCGACGTCGAGTTTGACGACGGCCACCGTGAGCGCTACCAGGTTCCCCTCGCCGCCGCGGACGCCTGCGGCGCGCAGGCCATCCCCCTCGGGACCGTGGCCGGGGTGGACCTGGTGGACGCCACTACCGACCCGGGCGCCGCAAGGCTGCTGGCCGGGCTGACCTGCGACCAAACCACGCGGTTGACAGGTTTGGGCGGGCGGGTCCACGGCTTCCCCCCCGAGGCGGGCAGTGCCACCCTTGATCTGCAACAGGCCGAGGTCCTGCGCGGCGAGCAGTCCAACACCTCGGTGGTGTTCGGCCAGACAGCGATCGTCAAGCTCTTCCGGCGCCTGGAGCCCGGCGAGAACCCCGAGGTGGAGATCACCCGCGCCCTGACGCGGCAGGGATTCCCCAACGCTCCGCGCCAACTCGGCGCGCTACTGCTCGACGACGCCAACGGCAACTCCACGGGACTGGCGGTGCTGGCCGCGTTCGTGGCCGGTGGCCGCGACGCCTGGCGGCTGGCCACCGACGAGGTCGCGCGACTGGTCGAGTCCCCCGTTGCCTGTGCGATGGCCGACAGCTGGTTGCTGGAGCGCCTCGGCGCGCTCGGCGTCGCGGTGGCCGACATGCATGCGACGCTGCGCGACGCCCTGGGCAGCCGGCCGGCTACGCCTGGCGACGCCAAGCGGTGGTTGTTCGACATGCGTGCGCAGGTCGACCGGGTCCTGGCCACCGCGGTGGCCCGTGCCGCTAAGACGAGTGCCGCGGTGCTGCGACGGCGCGACGAGCTGCTCGAGCGGCTGACCGCATTGTCAAGTGGCAACTCCGACGGTGAGGCGGACGGTGACGACAACGGCCCGCTGACCCGCATCCACGGCGACCTGCACCTCGGCCAGGTCCTGCTCGACCGGCAGGACCGCTGGCAGCTGCTGGACTTTGAGGGCGAGCCCGCCCGCAGCCTCGTCGAGCGCAGGGCGCTGCAGGCGCCGCTGCGCGACGTGGCCGGGATGCTGCGGTCGTTCGACTACGCCGCGGCCGCCGGCTCCGGCGGCGACCTGGCCACGGTTGGCGAGGCCGCGGCCGCCTGGCGCGACGATGCCCGCCGGCGCTTTCTCGACGGCTACCTCGCCACCGCCGCCGACCATGGCCTACTGCCGTCTGATCCCGAGGTGGTGGCCGCTCAGCTGGACGCCTTCGAGCTGGACAAGGCCGTCTACGAGCTCGGCTACGAACTGGGCAACCGTCCAGCCTGGGTGGGCATCCCCATCGGCGGCATCACGCGGGTGCTGGACCGACGGTCCTCCGGCGGGACCGAGCTGGTAGACCGCCGGCCCTCCGGCGGGACCGACCCGCTCGACCACCGCCTCCCCAACGGCTGAGCCGTGGTCGCCGACATCGGGACTGCCCTGCTGCGCGCCGGCGGCGTGCTGCACCAGCGCGCCGGGGCGTGGCTGCTGGCCGCCAGACGCGCCGGCGGCCGGCTCGGCCCGCTGACGGTGGTGGCCTACCGCGGTTACGGCAGCACGACTGCCGTCGGCGTGAAGGGCCGGGTCTTGGAGCGCTCCGGGCTGCAGCCGTCCACCGACCACGACAGCGTCTGGCACAACTTGGCCAACTCTCTGCGCCGCTTCACCGCCGCACCGATCCCCGACGTCGAGGTGGTTGCCCGGCTCGCCGGCGCGACCGCGACCGCCAGGACAGACCCGGAGGGCTACTTCCGCTTCGACCTGACGCCGCCGGCGCCGCTGCCGGCGACCGGCTGGCACGAGGTCGACATCGAGCTGCGCGCGCCGGCAACCGGGCAGGTGGCTCGTTCGCGCGCCAGGGTGCTGGTCCCGCCCGCGACTGCGGAGTTGGTCGTCATCAGTGACCTGGACGACACCGTCCTGCATTCGGGCGTGACGAACCTGCTCCTGGCCGCGCGGCTGGTGTTCCTGCACAACGCCCGGACCCGCTCGCCGTTCCCGGGGGTGTCCGCCTTCTACTCGGCGCTGCACGCCGGCCGCGACGGGCAGCGGGCCAACCCCGTCTTCTACGTGTCGTCCAGCCCGTGGAACCTGTATGACCTGCTCAGCGACTTTCTGCGGCTCAACGGGATCCTGGAGGGCCCGTTGCTGCTGCGCGCCTGGGGTCTGGACGCCGACGCGCGGCCGACCGGCGGCCATCTCGGGCACAAGCTGTCGCACATCCGCGCGATCCTGACCACCTACCCCACCCTGGGCGCGGTGCTCATCGGCGACAGCGGACAACACGATCCCGAGGTCTATGCCCGGGTGGTCGAGGAGTTCCCCGGCCGCGTCCGGGCCGTGTATATCCGCGACGTGACCTCGCCGCTGCGCGACAGTGAAGTCGCGGCGATCGCCGCGCAGGTACGGGCTGCCGGCGTCCCGTTCCTGGCCGTGGCCGACACCTCGGCGGCGGCACGCCACGCCCGCACCGCGGGGCTGATTGCCGGCGAGGCCATCCCCGCCATCGATCGTGACCGCGCCCGCGACGCCCAGGGGCCGCTCGCCGGCGCCCGCCGCGCCGGCAGGCGGCTGCTTGATCCCAGGTCCAGCGGGTAGGTCGCTGGACAACCGCACGGCGAAACTCGAGGAGCAGTCTTGGCTCGCGCACCGTCGTCGTCGCAGGGCGAACCGGCGCATCCGTCAACGGTGTCCTGGAAAGCGCCGGCTGCCGAGGTCGCGGCCCTCGTAGGCGGCGAGCACCGCCGACCGCACCGCCTGCTCGGTGTGCACACGGCCGACGGCGGCTGTGTGGTGCGGGCCTGGCGTCCCGACGCCACCCGCGTCCGGGTCCTGCGCGACGGCGCGGCACCCGTCCAGGCTCAGCGAACGCACGACGCCGGGCTGTTCGAGGCGTTCGTCGACACGCCGGTCACCGCCGGCGATTACCGGCTGGCGGTCACCTACGCCGACGGCAACACCTTCGAGTTGCGCGACCCGTACGCCTGCGAGTCGGTGTTCGGCGACATCGATCTGCACCTGGCCGGCGAAGGCAGCCACGAGGAGCTGTGGCGGCGGATGGGGGCGCACGTCACCGACAGCGACGGCATCGGAGGCAGCAGCTTCGGGGTCTGGGCGCCCAACGCCCGCAGCGTGCGGGTCGTCGGCGACTTCAACTCCTGGGATGGCCGTCTGCACCCCATGAGCCTCATCGACGGCTCTGGGATCTGGGAGCTGTTCGTGCCAGGGATCGGCTCGGGCGAGTACTACAAGTACGAGGTCGTCACCGCGCAGGGGACCCTGGCCGCCCGCGCAGACCCCTACGCATTCGCCACGGAGGTGCCGCCGGGTACCTCCAGCCGCGTGTATCACTCCCGCCACCAGTGGCAGGACGGCGGTTGGCTGGCCGAACGCCGCGGCAGGACGCCGTTGCGCGAGCCGATGTCGATCTACGAGGTGCACCTCGGGTCCTGGCGCCATCGTCAGGGCTCCGAGACGTCCGGCGCGGTCGCCATCGGGGCGCCGCTGGGCTACCGCGAGCTGGCGCACCAGTTGGCCGACTACGTCAGCGACCTCGGCTTCACCCACGTCGAGCTGCTGCCGCCCGCCGAGCACCCCTACGGCGGCTCCTGGGGTTACCAGGTCACCGGTTACTTCGCGCCCTCGGCCAGGTTCGGTGACCCCGACGACTTCCGCTACTTCGTCGACCACCTGCACCAGCGCGGCATCGGCGTCCTCGTCGACTGGGTTCCGGCGCACTTCCCCAAAGACGAATGGGCCCTGGCCCGCTTCGACGGGACGGCGCTGTACGAGCACGCCGACCCCCGCCGCGGCGAGCAGCCCGACTGGGGCACGCTGGTGTTCAACTTCGGGCGCAACGAGGTCCGCAACTTTTTGATCGCCAACGCATTGTTCTGGCTGGAAGAGCTGCACGTCGACGGCCTGCGCGTCGACGCCGTCGCCTCGATGCTGTACCTGGACTACTCCCGCGAGCACGGCCAGTGGCTGCCCAACGAGCACGGCGGGCGCGAGAACCTCGAGGCGGTGCGCTTCCTGTCCCAGCTCAACGCCGTGGTCTACGGGCGCAACCCTGACGTGGTCACCATCGCCGAGGAGTCCACGGCCTGGCCCGGGGTGTCCCGTCCGGCGTACCTGGGCGGCCTCGGGTTCGGCTTCAAGTGGAACATGGGCTGGATGCACGACACGCTGTCGTACTTCTCTCACGACCCCGTCCACCGCCGCTTCCACCACAACGAGCTCACCTTCGGCCTGATGTACGCGTGGAGCGAGAACTACGTCCTGCCGCTGTCGCATGACGAGGTCGTGCACGGCAAGCGCAGCCTGCTGGACAAGATGGCCGGCGACCGCTGGCAGCGGTTCGCCAACCTGCGGGCGCTGTACGGCTGGATGTGGGCGCATCCGGGCAAGCAACTGCTGTTCATGGGTGGCGAGTTCGGACAGTGGCGGGAGTGGTCGGAGGTCCGCGAGCTCGACTGGCACCTGCTGGGCGAAGCCGACCACGCCGGCCTGCAACGGCTGGTCGGCGACCTCAACGCCGCCTACCGGACCCACCCCGCACTGTGGCAGCGCGACGACGACCCGTCCGGCTTCGAGTGGATCGACGCCAACAACGCCGACGCCAACGTGCTGTCATTCGTGCGACGTGGCACGGACGGCTCACCGCTGGTCTGCATGTGCAATCTGTCGCCCATGCCCCGTACGATGCGCATCGGCATGCCGCGGCCCGGCGACTACGACGAGGTGCTCAACACCGACGCCGACGTGTACGGCGGCTCCGGCGTCGGCAACCTGGGCTCGGTGACGGCCCAGGAGGTCGCGTGGCACGCCATGCCCGCCTCGGCGCAGGTCACGCTGCCGCCGCTGGCCACGCTGTGGCTGGTGCCTCGCCCCTGACGTGCAATTGCGAAACACCCGTGCAGGGGGTAGGCAAGGGGCGCAGCGCCTGCTTGGATAGACGACCCCCATCCCCCCATTCCCCCGCCGCTGCCGCTGCCGCTGCCGCGGTGGCATCGGATCGGAGTTCGGCGTCCCCGCCTCCTGCTTTGCCTGCTCACCGCGCTGGCGTTGTCCGCCGCGCTGCTGCCTGCCGCCACCGTCGCGGCTCAGGCGCGCCCCTGCCACCCGTTCACCACCGAGCCGCGCTTGCGCGGCACGGTCCCGACCGCCTCCGAAGCGATCGGCGTCGAGCTCGGCAGTCGTGATGTCACCACCGCCGAGTCCGACGCCTACCTGCAGGCCGTCGATGACGCCAGCACTCGCGTGATCACGGGCACCGCCGGCCACAGCCAGCAGGGTCGGCCGTTGCGATACGCGATCGTGGGCCGCTCCCGCAACGTCACCCGCGCTGGGCTGGCCTCGATCCGCGAGGACGTCCGCGCGCTGCGCGCGCCGACCACATCGCCAGACCGGAAGGCGCGTATCGCCCGTCGCAGTCCCGCCATCCTGTGGATCGCCAGCAACGTCCATGGTGGCGAGGAGAGCGGCACCGACGCGTCGCTGCAGGTGCTGTATGAGCTCGCGGATCGCTCCGACTGCGCTGCCCGACGCATCCTGGACAACGCCATCGTCGTTCTGCTGCCAATCCAGAACCCCGACGGCCGGGAAGCCGACACCCGCCGGAACTTCTACGGCTTCGACATGAACCGCGACTGGTTCGCGCGCACCCAACCGGAGACCGACGGCAAGATCGAGCTGCTGCGTCGCTATCCACCGGTGCTGTTCATCGACGCCCACGAGATGGGCGCCGACGACTACTTCTTCCCCCCGAACGCCGACCCGGTCTACCACGAGGTCACCGACGAATCGGTGGACTGGATCAACAACCTCTACGGCGCCGAGATGGCCGCGGAGTTCAACCGTCAGGGCATCCCGTTCTTCAACCGCAGCATCTATGACCTGTTCTACATGGGCTACGGCGACACGGTTCCCTCCACCGGCTTCATCGCCGCGGGGATGACCTTCGAGAAGAACAACGAAGACCCCACCTCCGAACGGGTCTACGAGCAGTACGTGACCCAGTGGACGTCGCTGTCGGCCGCGGCGCGGAACAAAGAAGCCATCCTCAACGGCTGGTCCCGGGCTTATGCGGAGGCGTTCGCCCAGGGCCGCGCCGGGCGGCTTGAGCCCAACGAGATCATCAACCCTGGCAACGACGTCGTGACCCAGGTGCCCGACGAACGGGTCCGCCACTACTTCCTGCGCAACGACAACCCCGACCGCGCCGCCGAGGTGCAGCGCACGGTC
>JALZLC010000138.1 GCA_030858885.1 Actinomycetota bacterium | reverse complement strand
GAGACAAAGGGCGGTGACGTCTCGGCGTTCATCCCCACCAACGTCATCTCCATCACCGACGGCCAGATCTACCTTGAGACCGACCTGTTCTTCCAGGGCGTGCGCCCCGCGATCAACGTCGGCATCTCGGTGTCCCGCGTCGGTGGAAACGCGCAGATCAAGGCCATGAAGTCGGTGTCGGGCACCATGCGACTCGACTTGGCGCAGTACCGCGAGCTGGAGGCGTTCGCCCAGTTCGGCTCGGAGCTTGACCGCGCCTCGCAGGCGCAGCTGGATCGCGGCGTGCGGGTGGTCGAGATCCTCAAGCAACCGCAGTTTCAGCCGGTCTCCGTCGAGGATCAGGTGGTCACGATCTGGGCGGTGTCCAACGGCAAGCTCGACGACGTGCCGGTCGCCGACATCAGGCGCTTCGAGACCGAGCTGCGCGAGCACCTTCACAGCCGGTCCGGCGACCTGCTGGACTCGATCCGTTCCAAGGGGACGCTGGACGACGAGGCGCGAGACCAGCTGGGTAAGGCCGTGGACGACTTCCGCAGCTCGTTTGAGACCTCACAGCAGTCGCAGGAGCGCGAGCCGGGCCACACCGATGACCTCGCCACACTCGGCTCCGACGACAGCGACCGCGAGACGGACGACGCCGACACGCCCGACGCCGGCGGGGACGACCGCAGCCCGGACGCGGGCCCGATCGCCGACACCGACGCACAGCCGGCTCCCTAGCCGCCGAAGGGAAGCGCAACCGCATGCCAGGAACGGGTGAGCTCCGCGTCCTTCGTCGCCGGATCCGCAGCGTCAGCTCGACGCAGAAGATCACCAGGGCGATGGAGCTGATCGCGGCGAGCCGGATCAACCGGGCTCGTCAAGCGGTCGAGGCGGCGCGCCCGTACGCCGAGATGATCACCCAGGTCATCCGCGACCTTGCGGCCTCCAATGAAGTGGCCGACCACCCGCTGCTGGCGCCGCACGACTCGATCGACCGGGTCGCCATCGTGGTGATCACGTCCGACCGTGGCCTGGCTGGCGCCTACAACACCAACGTGCTGCGCCGGGCCGAGCGGCTGGCCACCGAGGAGCGCAACGCCGGCCGCGACGTCGTGGTGTACGCCCTCGGCCGCAAGGCAGAGGTTTACTTCCGCTACCGCGGCCAGGATCCCGAGCGCACCTGGACCGGCATCGCCGACCGGCCCGGCTATAGCCACGCTCAGGACGTGGGCCGCACGGTCATGGAGGCCTACGCCGAGGGTCGCGTCGACCGGGTGTGGTTGGCCTACACCGACTTCAAGTCCGCGCTGACTCAGGTCAGCGCCACGGTGCAGTTGCTCCCCGTCGACCCGCGAGCGTTCGAGGGCGGCCAGGCCTTCCCACCGCAGTTTCTGTTCGAGCCAGGCTCGGATGACATCCTGGAACGCCTGATCCCGCGCTACGTCGAGCAGCGTGTGTACGCCGGCCTCTTGGAGGGTGCCGCCTCCGAGCACGCCAGCCGCCAGCGCGCGATGAAGGCCGCCACCGACAACGCCGGCGACATCATCGAAGCGCTGACCCGCGAGGCCAACCGCGCGCGGCAGGCCGCGATCACCACCGAGATCTCCGAGATCGTCGGCGGGGCCGAGGCCCTGTCTGGCAACTCCGGCAACTCCTAGGAGCCACAGCGATGACCGATACCACCAACAGCCGGACGGCGGGCGGCGCCGTCGCCGCCGGGCGCGACCGGACCGGGCAGGATTCCGAACGCCTCGAGGGGCGCATCCTGACGGTCGTGGGGCCCGTCATCGACGTGGAGTTCCCGCCCAACTCGCTGCCGGAGATCAACTTCGCCCTCAAGTTCGACCGCACCATCGAGGGTGAGAGCCGAACGCTGACCGCCGAGGTCGCCCAGCACATCGGCGACCGCGTCGCGCGCGCGATCGTCATGCAGCCGACCGACGGCGTCCAGCGCGGGACGGCGGTGCGCAACACCGGCGCCCCCATCTCCGTGCCCGTCGGCCCGGGCATCCTCGGCCACATCTACAACGTGCTCGGCGAGGCGCTGGACGTCGACCCCGCCAGCATCAGCGCGTCCGACTACTGGCCGATCCACCGCGACGCGCCGCCGTTCGACGAGCTCGAGCCGCAGGCCAAGATGTTCGAGACTGGGATCAAGGTGATCGACCTGGTCGAGCCGTACGTCGAGGGCGGCAAGATCGGCATGTTCGGCGGCGCCGGCGTCGGCAAGACGGTGGTCATCCAGGAGATGATCCAGCGCGTCGCCGAGCAGCACGGCGGCGTGTCGCTGTTCGCCGGCGTCGGCGAGCGCACCCGTGAGGGCAACGACCTGATGCTGGAGATGGAGGAGTCGGGCGTCCTGTCCAAGACCGCGCTGATCTTCGGCCAGATGGACGAGCCGCCCGGCGTCCGCCTTCGCGTCGCGCTGTCGGCGCTGACCATGGCCGAGTACTTTCGCGACGTCGAGCGCCAGGACGTCCTGCTGTTCATCGACAACATCTTCCGCTTCGTGCAGGCCGGCTCCGAGGTGTCCACGCTGCTGGGTCGCATGCCCTCGGCTGTCGGTTACCAGCCGACGCTGGCCAACGAAATGGGCCAGCTGCAGGAGCGGATCACGTCGACCAAGGGTCGCTCCGTGACGTCATTGCAGGCGGTGTACGTGCCGGCCGACGACATCACCGACCCGGCCCCGCACGCCACCTTCGCCCACCTCGACGCACAGACGGTGCTCAACCGCGGCATCTCCGAGCTCGGCATCTACCCGGCCGTCGACCCGCTGGACTCCAACAGCCGCATCCTCGACCCGCTGGTGGTCGGCGAGCGCCACTACAACGTGGCCACCCGCGTGCAGGAGGTCCTGCAGCGCTACAAGGACCTGCAGGACATCATCGCCATCCTCGGCATGGACGAGCTGACCGAGGAGGACAAGATCACCGTGCAGCGCGCCCGCAAGGTGCAGCGGTTCTTCTCCCAGCCGTTCTACGTCGCCGAGCAGTTCACCGGCCAGCCTGGTGTGACGGTGCCGCTGGAGGACACCGTCGAGTCGTTCGAGGCACTGATCGACGGGGAGTTCGACCACCTGCCCGAGCAGGCGTTCTTCAACGTGGGCGGCATCGACGAGGCGCAGGCCAAGGCCAAGAAGCTGGAGGAATAGCGTGGCGACGATGGAGGTGCACGTCGTCTCGCCGGAAGCCGAGTTCTTCAACGGCGAGGCCAGCGAGGTCTACGCACGCTCGCTGGACGGCGAGATCGGCATCCTGCCCGGCCACCAGCCCGCGCTGCTGGCCCTGGCCGACTCGCAGGTTCGGGTCAAGACCCCCGACGGCGCCGAGCATGCCTACCACGTGACCGGCGGTTTCCTGCAGTTCAAGGACAACCGCCTGACCGTGCTGGCCGACGACGCCTCCACCGCCTCCGACGCCTAGGCTCGCTCGCCTGGCCGCCACCCAGCTCCGCCTGACCGCCACCCCCTCCCCTGTGGCGCTCCAAGAAGAAGGGTTGGTCACAAATCCGTGACCAACCCTTATCGTTAGCTGGCCCCGCGCCCGGCCGGGTGGTCCACAGCCCGCAGCGGCCCCCAAGCCCGGAGGGTCCTCGAGCCTCGGGATGTTCTCATGTCCCGGGCTGTCCACAGGCCGGCGAGTTCTGCCACCGGCCCAACCCGCGCCGGCGGCATGGTGTGTGGCATGGACGCCTGGGGCTTGCTGGCGCGGACAGCGGAGGCCCAGCACGGCCTGGTGGCGGCGTGGCAGGTCGAGGAGCTCGGCATCGCCCGCCAGCACCTGGTGCCGCGCGTCGCCGAGCAGGGCTGGCACCGCGTCGTCCGTGGGGTCTACCTGTTGCCTGGCACGGCGCTCACGCCGCTGGCGCGGATCAAGGCGGTGGACCTGGCCATGCGCGGCCGAGGCTTGGCATCACATCGCACCGCGGCCTTCTTGTGGGGATTGCGCAAGCAACTCGTGCGGCCGATGGAGTTCGTCGTCCCGCCACACTGCACCGTGCGCGTGCAGGGCACGCACATCCGCCGCTTGGCACGGTTGCTCGACGGCGACGGGGCCTACCATGCGGGGGTCGCCCTGACTGCACCCGCACGAACGATCTGCACGCTGTCTGCCGTATCGTCGGTGGCCGAACTCGTCGACGACCTCGCCGTCGGGCATCGCCTACGTCTGGTGACCCCTGCGAGCGTCCGGCGCGTGATGGATGCTTCGGCCCGGTTCGCCGGTTCGGGCCGTCTGCGCGAGGCGCTGGAGCGGGTGGACCGCCAGCTCAACCACTCCCAGCTGGAGCGACTGGGTCGCCAGTTGCTCGGCGCCATCCCGCTTGCGCCGCATCCCCGGCCGTTCGTGGTGACCGATGAGAGCGGATTCGTCGCCGAGATCGACATCACCTTTCCCGACTACCGGGTGGGCGTACCGATCGACGGACCCCACCACTTCGAGCCCGACCAGAAGCGCGCGGACGACGATCAGCGTCACCGCCTTCACCTGCTGGACTGGTTGCTGGTGCCGGCAGACGAGATGCGGCTGGAGCAGCAACCGCAGGTGTTCCTGCGGCAGGTGACGCAGGCCCTCAAGAAGAAGGGTTGGTCACCATAGTGTGACCAACCCTTCTACTTGGCCTTGACCGGCGCGCCGCCCCGGTCCAATGGGTCGAGGGACCGGACAAACCGTACCGGTATGCTCGGGGCCACCATGGATGTCTTCGTCGTTTCGGGTGGCGGGCCGCTGACCGGCGCCGTGCGGGTCGGTGGCGCCAAGAACTCGGCCCTCAAGCTCGTGGCCGCTGCCCTGCTCGCGCCCGGCAGGACCGTGGTGCACAACGTCCCCGACATCGCCGACATGCAGGTCATGAATCGGGTGCTGCAACACCTCGGCGTCGGCGTCCGCCGCGAGGGTGCAGTCCTGACTTTGGACGTGCCAGCGCAAGTTGGTGACAGCACGCCGGCGGACCTGGCCAGCAAGCTGCGCGCGTCGATCGTGGTCCTAGGCCCGCTGCTGGCCCGCCGCGGTTCGGTCCGCATCGCCACACCCGGAGGATGCAACCTGGGCAGCCGGGCCATCGACCTGCACTTGTCGGGCCTGGCTCGTATGGGCGCGCAGATCGACGTCGGCCCCGAGCACGTCGAGGCGCGCGCCCGGCGGCTCGTCGGCACCGATATCGAGCTGCCGTACGCCAGCGTGGGTGCGACGGAGAACCTGCTGATGGCAGCGGTCACCGCCTCGGGCACAACCCGGCTGGGCAATGCCGCGCGCGAGCCGGAGATCGTCGACCTCGTCGAGTTCCTCCAGTCCATGGGCGCCAACATCCGCGGTGGCGGGACATCCGAGATCGAGGTCCGCGGCGTTGGGGAGCTACGGCCCACCAGGCACGTCGTGATCGGCGACCGCATCGAGGCCGGCACCTTCGCCGTGGCCGCGGCGGTCACCAGGGGAACGATCGACCTGCAGGGCGTGCGGCCGGACCACCTGCGGTTGGCGCTGCACAAGCTGCAAGCCGCCGGGGTCGAGGTGGCCGAACGTGCGGACGGGCTGATCGTGCACGGCGGCGGGGAACTGCAGGCGGTGGACGTCGTCACCCTGCCGTTCCCCGGCGTGCCAACCGACTTGCTCTCGGCGTTCCTGCTGTTGGCCTCGCAGGCCCGCGGAACGTCGATGCTGACCGAGAACGTCTACGAGTCACGGTTCTCCGTGATCGACGAGATGGTTCGCTTGGGTGCTGACATTCACCTTGAGGGCCACCACGCCATCGTCCGAGGGCCCGCGCCGCTGACTGGGGCCGTGGTGCGGGCAACCGACCTGCGCGCCGGCGCTGCGCTGGTCATCGCCGGGCTGGTGGCCGATGGCGAGACCGTGGTGACCGATCCCTACCACGTCGACCGCGGCTACAACGACTTCGCCGCTCGTCTGGCGGCACTCGGCGGGAACGTCCGGCGGGCCGACGTCGTGCCTAGCCTGGTCTAGATGCCGCGAGGGTCCGACAAGCAGGTCGGGGACGCGAACGGCCAGTCGCCGACGCTCGACCCGGCGCCAACCCCGGTGCCATGGGGCGTCCTTGACGCCATCGCGGCCTTGGTGGCCGCACTCGTCGTCATCGTCGTGGCAGGAGGAGCGGCTGTCGAGCTGCTGGGGCGGATCTCCTCCGCCCTGGTCGAGCCGCTGGCCCTGATCGTGTCGCTCCTGCTGTTGGGTGCGTCGGTCCTGCTGTATGTCCGCCTCCGCTATCCGGCCGCGGTCACTCGACTGTTCGGCAGCCGCCGCCCGAACCTGCGCGACTGCGTGCTGGGTGTCGGGGGTGGCGTGGCGGCGGTGGTGGTCATCACGCTCGGGTTGGGCAGCCTGTTGGAGCTGACCGCGCGGTTGTTCGGCGGCGACCTGCCGACCGTGCAACAGGACTTCCGCCGCCTGGCCGAGGACGCGGGTTCGGCGCCGCTGCTGCTGTTCAGCGCCGCGGTTTGCGCACCGTTGGGCGAAGAGCTGTTCTTCCGCGGGCTGCTGTACCAGGGGTTGCAGCGGCGCTGGGGTACCAGGGTCGGGATCCTCGTGTCGGCGTTGGTCTTCGCCCTGTCGCACGCGCAACAGGGGTCGCTGCTGGCCAATGCCGTCGTGGTGGGCGTCATCCTGCCGCTGGGCCTGTTCCTCGCCTGGATCTTCCAGCGCCGGCAGTCGCTGCTCGTGCCCATCCTGGTCCACGGCACGTACAACCTGATCCAGGTCGTCCTGCTCATCGCCGGACCCGATGGCCAGTCGGGCGTCTGACCACGGTCGCGCTCCTCGTCGCGCCTGCATACACTCGACAACCGGCCGACCACAGGAGCATGGCGCAGACATGAGCAGGCTCGGGATGGTCGGCTGCGCGGTGGGACGACTCCTGGAACGCGCGGCTTGGCGCGGCCCCATGGCCCGATGAGCCTGCCGGTTCCCGGGCCGCCTCGCGGTCGCCGCCGCCCAACCGCACGCAGCGTCGTGCGGCGCGTGCAAAGCATGCGTGACGCGGAGCAGGGGGGTAACCCCGCGATGGCGCTACTGCGGGTCGTGCAGGACGTAGTCTTGTTGCTGAAGGATCTCACGACCGACCCGAGGGTGCCCCGGGCGGAGAAGGTCGCCGCGGGCCTCGCCGTGGCGTACCTGCTCAGCCCGGTCGACCTGATACCGGATTTCATTCCGGTGCTGGGGCAGGCCGACGATGCCGTGATCGCCGTGCTCGCGTTCCGCCGGCTACTCAACGCCGCCGGGTACGACGTGGTCTACGAGCTGTGGCGAGGCGGCGACGAAGGGTTGGCGCTGGTGTTGACGCTGGCTGGAGTGCAGGAGTAGCGCAGAGATGAGCAAGGGTTCCCGGAAGAAGCGCGCGACCCGACCGTGGCAGGACCCTGCCGCGATGCGGAACTTTGGTGACCTGCTGGCACCGTCGCAGAGCACGGACGACGATCTGTCCCTTGACGGGTACGAGGTCCGCCGCATCGACGGGATGCGGGCCGAAAAGGAGTACGTCTGCCCGGCATGCGGCAACGCCGTGCCCACCGGGGAGGGCCACGTCGTGGTGTGGCCCATCGGTGACAGCGACCTGCGCCGCCACTGGCACCGCCACTGCTGGCGGTTCGAGGTCCGCCGCGAGACCGGCGTCAGCGAGTAGCACGGTCGGGCCGCCGCCGCCGCGCCGCGCCGCCGTTTCAGCGTCCCATGGCGGTCGCGAGGCGACCGCCATCACCGAGGTCATGAGAATCGCCGCCGACGAGCGTCGGCGATTCACCAGTCAAGGGGCAGTTGTGAGTGGCAAGCAGGCGAAGCGCGAGCTGCGCAGGCAGCGGGAGGCCGCGCGCGAGCAGGTGCGACGCAAGCAGCGCCAGCAGACGTTGTTCACCGGCGTCGTCATCTTGATCATCGTCGCCATCGGTGGGGTCATCATCTATCTCAGCGCCCGCCCGCCAGCCCCCGAAGAGCTCGCCGCGGGCGCGTCCGAGGCCGGCGCTTCCGAGGGCGCGTCCGAAGGTGCATCGGAGTCGTTGATGCCGATCACCGAGCGACCGGTCGCCTGCGGCGGGGAGCTGCCTACAGGCGCCGGGAGACGCAAGCCGACGTTCGAGGAGCCGGAGCAGGTCACCCGCCGGGGCAACGACTATCAGGCGGTGATCACCACCTCGTGCGGCAGCATCAACGTCGACCTGCTGGAACGCCAGGCGCCGGAAACGGTCAACAGCTTCGTCTTCCTGGCTGGAGAAGGCTTCTTCGACGGCTTGGCGATGTTCCGCAACGCCTCGACGATCGGCGCGCTGCAGACCGGTGCCGGAACCAACGAGGCGGCCTTCGACATCGGCTACACCATTCCCGACGAGCTGGGCGCCGCCGAGGACGAGGGGTACCCGCCCGGCACC
>JALZLC010000108.1 GCA_030858885.1 Actinomycetota bacterium | reverse complement strand
AGGAGAAGAACGACGATGACGATGACGGATCCGGTTGCGGACATGCTGACGCGTATCCGCAATGCCAATGTGGCGTACAAAGAAGAGATTGCGATGCCTTCTTCGAAGTTGAAGGCGGCGATCGCTGACATCCTCAAGCGGGAGGGCTACATCCGCGACTATCTCGTGGAGCCGTCCAAGCCGCAGGCTACGCTGAAGCTGGCGCTGAAGTACTCAAGGGAGCGCGAGCGCTCCTTGTCCGGTGTGCGACGTGTATCCAAGCCCGGGCTGCGCGTGTACGCCAAGCGCGACGAGGTGCCCCGTGTCCTCGGCGGGCTCGGCGTGGCGATCTTGTCCACCTCGTCCGGCCTGATGACCGATCGCGAGGCCCGCAAAGCGGGCGTCGGTGGCGAGGTCCTGGCCTATGTCTGGTAGGTAGAGCGTTATGAGTCGAATCGGTAAGCAGCCCGTTGCGATCCCCTCGGGGGTCGACGTGTCGCTGTCCGGCTCCACGCTGACCGTCACCGGCCCGAGAGGCACGCTGACGCAGCGCATCCATCCCGAGATCACCGTTGACGTGGCCGACGGCGTGGTCAACGTGACTCGCCCCGACGACGAGCGGGAGCACCGGTCCCTGCACGGACTGTTCCGCTCGCTGATCGCCAACATGGTGACCGGCGTCACCGACGGGTACACGCGCCGGCTGGAGATCGTCGGCGTCGGCTACCGGGCCGCCGCCCGTGGCAACAACGGCTTGACCCTGCAGATGGGGTTCAGCCACCCCGTGGAGTTCAACGCACCCGAAGGGATCTCCTTCGAAGTCGCCTCCCCCACGCGGATCGCCGTGAGCGGTGCCGACAAGCAGCTGGTGGGCCAAGTCGCCGCCAACATCCGTGCCATCCGGCGACCCGAGCCCTACAAGGGCAAGGGCATCCGCTACGAGGGCGAGCAGATCCGACGCAAGTCCGGCAAGGCCGCCGGTTAGCGCGAACCGCCGACACGCTCGGGTCACGACGCCCGAGGGGTCGGCAAGGAGACAACGACGATGTCCGCAACAAGCAAGAAACGTGTGGCGCGCCAGCGCCGGCACGCGCGGGTGCGCAAGCACGTGCGCGGCACGCTCCAGCGCCCGCGCCTGGTGGTGTACCGGTCCAACGCCGGCATCTACGCGCAGGTGGTCGACGACGGCGCGGGGCACACGCTGGCCGCAGCCTCCAGCCTCGACAAAGATTTGTCGGTCGACAGCGATGGCAGCGGCGGCAAGGTCGGCGTCGCCGGCGCTGTCGGCAAGCTGGTCGCCGACCGGGCCAAGTCGGCCGGGATCGAAAGCGTCGTGTTCGACCGCGGCGGCAACCGTTACAGCGGCCGGGTCAAGGCGCTGGCCGACGGTGCCCGTCAGGGCGGTCTGCACTTCTAGCAACCCGAGTACTCATCTGATTGCCGACTCGCTGTCGGAGACAAGGGACACATCATGGCTGGACCAGGAGGAGGCGCCCCGCGCGGCGGCCGCGGTGGCCGCGACGGCGGCCGTCGCGGCGGGCGCGAGGAGGAGCGCAGCCCGTACGAGGAGAAGGTCGTCGCGATCAATCGCGTCGCCAAGGTCGTCAAGGGGGGTCGGCGCTTCTCATTCACCGCCCTCGTCGTCGTCGGTGACGCCAACGGCACCGTCGGCGTCGGCTACGGCAAGGCCAAGGAGGTGCCGGCGGCCATCCAGAAGGGTGTGGAGGAGGCGAAGAAGAACTTCTTCGTCGTGCCGATGATCCAGAAGACCATCGTGCATCCGGTGCTCGGCCATGCCGGCGCCGGCAAGGTGGTGCTCAAGCCGGCAGCTCCTGGTACGGGTGTCATCGCCGGTGGCCCGGTGCGCGCCGTGCTGGAGTGCGCCGGCATCCACGACGTGCTGGCCAAGTCGTTGGGCACCTCCAACCCGATCAACGTCGTGCATGCTGCGGTGGCTGCGCTCAAGTCGCTGCGTGATCCCGCCAAGGTCGCCGAGCTGCGCGGGCTCGAGCTGGAGGACATGCTGCCGAACAAGATGCTGGTCAACCTGCGCGGGAGCCGGTGATGGCGCGACGGATGGTCGACGAACCGAAGGCCACCGAAGGGCTGGCCATCACGCAGGTCAAGTCGCTGATCGGCTCCCAGCGTCGCCAGCGCGACACCCTACGCGCGCTTGGCCTGCGACGGATGCATCAGACGGTGACCCAACCTGACCGCCCGGAGATCCGCGGCATGATCGCCAGGGTCGCCCACCTGGTGCAGGTCAGCTACGGTGCGGACGAGCAACCCTTGGAGCTCGCACCGGGCCAAGAGCCGAAGGGTGCCGGCAACCCGCCCGCCGGTCACGCTGTCGCCGACGACGAGGCTGCCGAGCGCGAGGAGGCCCTGACCGAGGCGCTGGCCGAGCCTGGCAGCGCTGACCCGGCCAGCCTGGTGCAGCACCCCCCGACCCTGACCTCCACCGACGCGCCCGACGCCCCCAGCAAGCCGGGGACTCCGGCCTCTGAGGAGGAGGAAACCCTGGCGGTCGAGCCGCAAGGAGACGAGACATGAAGATCCATCACCTCAAGCCCGCGCCCGGGGCGCATAAGGCCAAGACCCGCAAGGGACGTGGCGTGGCCGCGGGGAAGGGCAAGACCGCCGGCCGGGGCACGAAGGGCTCGGGGGCCCGACGCAACATGCCCGCCGGGTTCGAGGGCGGCCAGATGCCGCTCCAGCGCCGGCTGCCCAAGCTGGCCGGGTTCACGCCGCGCAATCGCGTGGAGTACGCGACCGTCAACGTCGGTCGCATCGACACCGCCTTCGACGACGGCAGCGAGGTGACGCCGGAGGCGCTACGCGCCAAGGGACTGATCCGACGCGGCGCTGCACAAGTCAAGATCCTCGGCAACGGCGAGCTGACCAAGCCGCTGACCGTGGCGGCCCACGCCTTCACCGCATCAGCGCAACAGAAGGTGGAGGCACAGGGCGGAACGGTTCGGGCGATCCCCCGGCGCTCACAACCGTAGGCTGGACGGTCCGGCCGTCCAAGGAGAGGTCCCGCGATGCTGCGCGCGTTCGCCAACGCCTTCAAGATCCCCGATCTGCGGGGCAAGATCCTGTTCACGCTCGCGATCATCGCGGTCTATCGGCTGGGCTCGTTCGTGCCGATCCCTGGCGTGGACTACGGCGTGCTGCGCGGTGTCCTCGAGCAGTTCAACGCCACCGGCATCGGTCAGATCCTCAACCTGTTCTCCGGTGGCGCGCTCAGCCAGCTGGCGGTCTTTGCGCTCGGGATCATGCCCTACATCACAGCCAGCATCATCATGCAGCTGTTGACCGTGGTGATCCCCAAGCTGGAGGAGTGGCAGAAGGAAGGCGAGACCGGCACCAAGCGGATCACCCAGTACACGCGCTACCTGACCATCGCGCTGGCCATCCTGCAGTCCACCGCCCTGATCGTGCTGATCCAGTCCGGTCAGCTGTTCCAGGGCATCCCCGAAGCCACCAACCTGATCCCCAACCCGTCGGTGCCAATCCGCATGCTGATGGTGCTCACGCTGACGGCGGGCACCGCCTTCATCATGTGGCTCGGCGAGCTGATCACGCAGCGCGGTATCGGCAACGGCATGTCGCTGATCATCTTCTCGGCGATCGTGTCCGAGCTGCCCAGCCAGGGCAACGCGATCCTGCAGCGCGACAACGGTGAGATCCTGTTTCCGATCACGATGCTGGTCGGCCTGCTGTTGATCGTCGGCGTGGTCTTCGTCGAGCAGGGTCAGCGGCGCATCCCGGTGCAGTACGCCAAGCGCCAGGTGGGCCGTCGCACGTACGGCGGCACGTCGACCTATATCCCGCTGAAGGTCAACCAGTCCGGTGTGATCCCGATCATCTTCGCGTCGTCCCTGCTGTACCTGCCCACGCTGCTGTCGTCCATCATCAATCGCCCCGGCGTCCAGACGTTCGTCAACAACTACTTCACCCAGGGCAACCATCCGCTGTACATCGCGACGTTCTTCGTGCTGGTGATCTTCTTCGCCTACTTCTACACGGCGATCACGTTCAACCCGATCGACGTGGCCGACAACATGAAGAAGTACGGCGGGTTCATCCCCGGCATCCGGCCGGGGCGGCCGACCGCCGAGTACCTGGATCGGGTCCTGACTCGCATCACGCTGCCTGGCTCGCTGTACCTGGCCTGCCTGGCCATCCTGCCGCTCATCGTCCTCGGCATCGCCGGCGTGCAGTTCCCATTCGGTGGCTCCACGCTGCTGATCGTGGTCGGTGTCGGGCTGGAGACGATGAAGCAGCTTGAGTCCCAACTGCTGCAACGTCACTACGAGGGCTTCCTCAAGACTTAGGAGATCGTCGTGCGACTCGTGCTGCTCGGCCCACCGGGTGCCGGCAAGGGCACCCAGGCCGTGCATATCGCGCGGGCGTTCGAGGTGCCGCGCATTGCCACGGGCGACCTGTTTCGCGAGCACGCCGCACAAGACACCGACCTCGGGCGGGAAGCCAAGGAGTACATGGACCGCGGGGAACTGGTCCCCGACGATCTCGTGCTGCGGATGGTCTCCGACCGGCTGCGTCGCGACGATGCCAGGCAGGGTTTCCTGTTCGACGGCTTCCCGCGTACCGTCGCCCAGGCCATCGCCTTGGAGGATCACCTCGCCGGCGCCGGCACTCCTCTGGACGTCGTCGTGCGCTTCAACGTTCCGGAATCAGAGATCGTGCACCGCATCGTCAACCGCCGGACGTGCCCCACCGACGGCAGTGTCTACCACCTGGACTTCGCCCCGCCCCAGACCGACGAGGTCTGCGACCTCTGCGGCACCCCGCTGGTGCACCGTGCGGATGACACCGAGCCGGTCGTCCGGCGCCGGCTGGAGGAATACCACGCCAAGACAGAGCGCCTGGAGTACTTCTACTGGGAGCGCGGCCTGCTCCGCGATGTCGAGTCGGTGGGTCCGGTCGACGACGTCACCCGCCGAACACTGGCCGTGCTCGATGACATCGCGGATGGAGACGCGGCATGATTCTGCGCAAGTCGGTGGCCGAACTCGAGTTGATGGCCAAGGCGGGGGCGGTCGTCGCCCGGCTGCATGAGGTGCTGCACGAGGCCGTTCGCCCTGGCGCCTCGACCGCCGATCTCGACGCCGTCGCGGAGCGCGAGATCCGCAATCACGGTGCGGTCCCGTCCTTCAAGGGTTACCGCGGCTTCCCAGCGACGCTGTGCACCTCGGTCAACCAGCAGATCGTGCACGGGATCCCTGCTCGCGACGTGGTGTTGCGCGAAGGTGATCTGATCAAGCTCGACGCCGGCGCGATCCTCGACGGCTATCACGGCGACTCGGCCGTCACCTGGGTCGTCGGCGACGAGTCTGCGGCGGACCCGGCGGTGCTGGCGCTCATCGCGCGTACCCGGGCCGGCCTGTGGGCCGGACTCGGCCAGGCACGGGCCGGAAACCGGCTCACTGACATCTCGGCGGCCGTCGAGGCGCACGCGCTGCCATACGGCTACGGGGTCGTTCGCGAGTATGTGGGGCACGGCATCGGCCGCGCCCTGCATGAGGATCCGCACGTTCCCAACTACGGCCGTCCCGGTCGCGGGCCCAAGCTGGTCGCTGGCCTGGTGCTGGCCGTGGAGCCGATGTTCAACCTCGGGACCGCCGAGACCGAAGTCCTGGACGACGACTGGACCGTCGTCACTGCCGACGGGTCGCTGTCGTCGCACTGGGAGCACACGGTGGCCGTCACCGACGACGGCCCCTGGGTGCTGACGGCGCGTTCCGACGAGCCCGCATGGCCCCTGCGGGAGCCCGAGCGGGTACCCGTCGCGGCCGCCGCCTACGGCTCGGCCGCCGTCTTGGACGAGCGACGAGCCGGATGATAGGCTCGGGCTTCGGCCTCGACGGCTTTGGGCTGTGCGCTTGTCGTCGGGCCTTCTGTGCTGTTCGACTCCCGCAACGTCGGTCCTGCGGTTGTCCGGCCGCCGTCACCACCAGGAGCGCTTGAGTGAAGGTCCAGCCGTCCGTCAAGAGGATCTGCGAGAAATGCCGGGTCATCCGCCGGCACGGGCGGGTCATGATCATCTGTAGCAACCCACGGCACAAGCAGCGGCAAGGCTGACACCGGCCCGTCCCGGTCAGGACCGCTGCGCCACGCAAGCCCTTGAACGACAGAAAGAGCGTGAAGATGGCACGTATCGCTGGTGTCGACCTCCCCCGCGAGAAGCGGGTCGAGATCGGCTTGACGTACATCTACGGCCTCGGCCGCACCCGTGCGGTGCAGGCGTTGGCGGCCGCCACCGTGGATCCGTCCACCCGGGTGCGCGACCTGTCCGACGATGAGGTCAAGCGGCTGCGGGACTTCATCGACGCCAGCTTCAAGGTCGAGGGAGACCTGCGCCGCGAGATCGCGCAGAACATCAAGCGCAAGGTCGAGATCGGCTCGTACCAGGGCATCCGCCATCGCCGAGGCCTGCCCGTCCGTGGGCAGCGCACGCACACCAACGCCCGCACCCGCAAGGGGCCCAAGCGCACCGTGGGCGGGCTGAAGAAGAAGCTGAAGAAGTAGGGATCCCTTCATGGCACAGCAGAAGAAGCAGGCGGGAACCAAGGGCACCCGGCGCACGCGCAAGAAGGAGCGGCGGCAGGTCTCCTACGGGCAAGCGCACATCAAGAGCTCGTTCAACAACACCATGGTCACCATCACCGACCAGACGGGCAACGTGCTGTCGTGGGCCTCGTCGGGCAACGTCGGCTTCAAGGGCAGCCGCAAGTCCACGCCGTACGCCGCACAACTCGCCGCCGAGCAGGCCGCTCGCCGCGCCGCCGAGTACGGCGTGCGCAAGGTGGACGTGTACGTCAAGGGCCCTGGCTCCGGCCGCGAGACAGCGATCCGCTCCCTGCAGGCCAACGGCCTGGAGGTCGCTGCCATCAAGGACGTCACCCCCATCCCCCACAACGGTTGCCGCCCCCCCAAGCGGCGCCGCGTCTGACACGGTCACAAGGAAGCGCCAATGGCTCGCTACACCGGTCCTGACTGCAAGCTGTGCCGCCGCGAGCGGCAGAAGCTGTACCTCAAGGGCACCCGCTGCGAAGGTCCCAAGTGCGCGATCGAAAAGCGCCCGTACCCCCCGGGTGAGCACGGCCGTGGCCGGATCCGCGAGAGCGAGTACCTGCTGCAGCTGCGGGAGAAGCAGAAGGCGCGCCGCATCTACGGGGTGCTGGAAAAGCAGTTCCGCAACTACTATCAGGAGGCCACGCGCTCCAAGGGGCAGACCGGGACGACGCTGCTCGTCCTGCTCGAACGCCGCCTGGACAACGTGGTCTACCGGGGCGGTCTGGCACGGTCCCGTGACGAGGCCCGCCAGATGGTTCGCCACCGTCACTTCCAGGTCAACGGCAGGACGGTCAACATCCCCAGCTATTCGGTCCGCGTCGGTGATGTCGTGACGGTTCGGGAGCGCGCTCGCAACATGGTGCCGATCCTTGGCTCACTGGAGCTCATCGGGGGCAAGCAGGTCCCCGCCTGGGTCTCCACCGACACCACGAAGCTGCAGATCAGCGTCTTGGACTTGCCGCAGCGGGGGCAGATCGACGTGCCGGTCCAAGAACAGCTCATCGTCGAGCTCTACTCGAAGTAGGTGGTGGTCGGTGTTCGGGGCGGGGTCGTGGTCCGGCTCCGGGCCGCTGACCCGCCAAGACCAAGACCGCCCCGTGCTTACTGTTGAGTGCCGCTCACCGATTCGTAACCCGCTAACACCCGCCGCAACGCCGCTAGGAGGCGAACGCTCACGTGCTGATTGTTCAGCGCCCCACCATTGGAGAAGAGGTCTCGACCGAGGGAACTCGGTCGGCCTTCAGTATCGAGCCGTTGGAGCCCGGGTTCGGGTACACCCTCGGTAACAGTCTGCGCCGCACGCTGCTGTCGTCCATCCCCGGCGCCGCCGTGACCAGTGTGCGCATCGAAGGTGTGCTGCACGAGTTCAGTTCCATCGATGGGGTGAAGGAGGACGTCACCGACGTCATCCTCAACCTCAAAGATCTGGTGCTGCGCTGCACCAGTGAGCAGCCCGTCGAGATCTTCCTCGGTGGTGAGGGTCCGGGTGAGATCACCGCGGACTTCATCACCGCCCCCAGCGACGTGGACATTCTCAACCGCGACCTGCACATCGCGACGCTGAACCGAAAGGGTCGCGTCGAGATGTACCTGACCGTAGAGCAGGGCCGCGGGTACGTGTCGGCCGAGCGCAACAAGCGTGCAGATCAGCCCATCGGGGTCATCCCCATCGACTCCATCTACTCGCCGGTGCGCCGGGTCACCTACCGAGTGGAGCCCACCCGCGTCGAGCAGATGACCAACTACGACCGGCTGATCCTCGACGTGGAAACCGACGGCTCGGTCACGCCGGCCGAAGCAATGGCCAGCGCGGGCGAAACCCTGCGCGACCTCTTCGGCCTGTTCGCCGAGTTCGAGCAGTCCGGTCCTGGGGGCCTGTCCATCGGCGAGGGTCCGGCCGCCGGGCTGCCGAGTTCGCCCAACCTCGCGTTGCCGATTGAGGACATGGACCTGTCCGTGCGGTCCTACAACTGCCTCAAGCGCGAGGGAGTCGCGACGGTTGGCGAACTGGTGACCAAAACCGAGCAGGATCTGCTCGACATCCGCAACTTCGGGCAGAAGTCGATCGAAGAAGTGAAGCAGAAGCTGCAGGAGATGGGCATGAGCCTGGCGGACTACGGCGGTTACTCCGCCTGAGTCGCCCGTTGGGGCGTCCATCATCTGACCTCCGGCTCGGCGGGGTGGTGCGTGTGCGCGGCTCCGGGCCGCTCGACCCGCCCACCCTCCAAGGCCCTCCGCCGCCCACACGCACCACCGCTTGTACGTGCGAGGCCCATCACCAGCAGTTCTGAAGGGAGCGATAGGGATGCCGCAGCCGAGGAAGGGTGCGAGGTTTGGGGGGGCTCCAGCCCACCACAATATGATGATGGCCAATCTGGCCTCTGAGTTGATTCGTCATGGGCGGATTCATACGACGTTGGCCAAGGCCAAGACAGTGCAGCCGTTGGCCGAGCGGATGATCACGTTTGGCAAGCGGGGCGACGTGGCGGCGCGCCGGCAGGTGCTGCGGGTGATTCGTGACCGTGATGTGGTGCACAAGCTGTTCAGCGACGTAGGACCGGCGTTCGCGCAGCGCGACGGTGGCTACACGCGGGTGTTGCGGCTGGGTCCGCGCAAGGGCGACGCCGCCGAGATGGCCTTCATCGAGTTGGTCGAGGGCGTGAGCGTGCAGGGCGACGGCGACCTGGCCGAGCAGCCGCGCCGTCGCTGGAGCCTGCGCCGCCGTCGCGGCAGCACGCTGTCGACCACCGCTCGCGAGTCCGCCGAGGATCGCCAGGCCGCCGTGGACCGTGGAGAAGACGTGGACGGCGTAGCCGACGAGGAGGACCTTGTGGTTGACGAACCAAGTACCGGTGGCGACCAAGGCGACCAAGCCGACCCGGCAGAGGTGGAAGCCAGGTTGGCCGCCGATGACGAGGCGCTCGACGAGGTCGAGGACGTCATCACCGATCCCGACTTGGACCCCGATCAGCAGGTCGAGGCCGTCGAGGACATCGTCGAGGAGCGCGAGGACCGTTCGGACGAGGGCCGGTAGGCGTCGCGGTCCCGGTCAGGGTCAGGATCGACCTCGCCTACGACGGGTCGGGCTTCGCCGGTTTCGCCCGGCAGCGAGGGCAACGCACGGTGCAGGGTGTGCTCGAAGACGCCCTGACCCGCCTGTCGGGCGCCGAGGTGCAGATCGTCGGTGCCGGCCGCACCGATCGCGGCGTCCACGCCAGCCGGCAGGTCGTGCACGGTGATGTCCCCGCCGCCGCCCGCTTGCTCCACGACCTCGATCGGGCCAGGACAGCGCTGGACAAGCTGTGCGGTCCGCAGATCACGATCTGGCGCCTTCGGCGGGTTCCAGCCAGCTTCGATGCCCGGTTCTCGGCGACCCAACGGCGCTACCGTTACCGCCTGTGTGACGCGGCGGCGATGGACCCGAGCTGGCGCCACGACACGTGGCACCTGGGCCCCCCGCACCTCGACGTCGAAGCGATGGACGCCGGCGCGGCACAGCTGGTCGGCGAACACGACTTCAGTTCCTTCTGCCGGCGGCGTGACGACCAGCACCTGATCCGGCGCGTGGACCGACTCTTCGTCCGGCGCCGGCCCGCCGGCCTCGTGGTCCTCGGCATCGAAGGCAAGGCGTTCTGCCATCAGATGGTCCGCTCGCTGACCGGATGCCTGGTGGCCGTCGGCAGGGGCCGGCACGCCCCGGAATGGGTAGCCGACGTCCTCGCCGCCCGAAACCGCCAGGCGGCCGGCCAGATCGCTCCGCCTCACGGGCTGACCTTGACCGGCGTGCGGTACACCTAGCCCTGCGGCGGCGACAGTTCCGCACGCTATGCGAGCGAAGCGGGAGGGGCCATGGAGTGGGCAGTGCTGCAGGGCCTGTCCGACAAGGACCGCACCGAAGTGCTGCGGGCCGCCCGGCGCCGGCGCTTCACCCGCAACGAAGTCGTCTTCCATGAGGGCGACCCTGCCGACACCGCGCATCTGCTGGCCAAGGGTCGAGTGTCGGTGACCATCACCACCCCGCTCGGCGACAAGGCCATGCTGGCGGTGCTGGGCCCAGGCGCGGTCTTCGGCGAGTTGGCGCTCCTGGCCGAAGAACCGGTGCGCAGCGCCACCATCACCGCGCTGGAGGCGACCGAGACGCTGTCGTTGAGTCGCGCACAGTTCGAAGGCTTGCGCCGCGAACACCGGACCACTGATCGCTTCCTGGTGGAGGCGCTCGCGAGCGCGCTGCGCGACATGTCCCAGCGTCTCCTGGAGGCTCTCTACGTCCCGGCCGACACCCGGATCGTCCGCCGCGTGCAGCAGTTGGCCGCTGAGTACAGCGACGGAAGAGCCGAGACGGTGATCCCGCTGACGCAGGAGGCCCTGGCCTCCATGGCTGGGACAGCGCGTCCAACCGCCAACCGCGTACTGCGCGCCCTGGAGTCCGACGGGTTGGTTCGCGTCGGTCGCGGGCGGATCACGGTGCTGGACGCCGAGGCGCTGCGCATCCGAGCCCGCTGAGGCTGCCGCAGGACCATCGAGAAGGCGGAGGCTGGAGTGGCGCGGCCGATACGGCGAACGGCTCCATACGCCGCTCGTTACCGCCGACTCGGCGCTTCGCCGGACGTTGGGCGAACTCGACTGGCTGGTCGCTCCGGAACAGCTGCTGCGCTAGCTGCCGACCGGACCCCTGCGCTGTGTCACCACGAGCACAGTCGGCATGTCGCGACCGCAACGGTGCCCGCCTCCCGTCAGGTGCATGCTGACTTCATGCACCGCCAAGCCGGATCGATCACCGAAGTGCCGCGCCTACCGGGGGCGGGGGCGCTGGCACCGCGCATCAGCTGCTGAGGCCGGTGCGCGCGAGGGCCCACACCCAAGCGGGAGGGTGTGGGCCTTCGCCACGTGAGGGCCTAGTTGGCCGTCGAGGAGCAAGAAGCGTAGGCTTGCGGTCTGTGCGGTGAGCCAGGGCGCTGTGCTGTGCCTACAGGTGCCCGTCCCATCCGGGGCGCCGTGGCAAGCCCCCGTGCACCGCCTGACCGATCTGACCGATTACTCGGACTGCGAGCCTGATCAATGCGCACGTATTCGCCCCGCCCCGGTGACATCGACCGTCGCTGGTATGTCGTGGACGCTCAAGACGCCGTCCTCGGCCGCTTGGCCACCCGCGTGGCCCACGTCCTGCGCGGGAAGCACAAGCCGACGTTTGCCCCGCACATGGACATGGGTGACCACGTGATCGTCATCAACGCCGCGGGGGTGCGCCTCACCGGTGCCAAGGCGGAGCAGTCGCTGGCCAGACGGCATTCCGGCTATCCGGGCGGGCTCAAGTCGGTGTCGTTCGGCAACCTGCTGCAGACGCGGCCGGAGCGGCTGGTCGAGCAGGCGGTGCGCGGAATGCTGCCCAAGAACACCATCGGCCGAGCGCAGCTGCGCAAGTTGAAGGTCTATGCCGGTCCCGAGCACCCGCACGCCGCCCAACAGCCCCAGACCTTGGAGTTCTAGATGGTTGACAAGATCTACACGGGGCGCCGGAAGCGGTCGGTGGCCCGCGTTCGCGTCGTCACCGGCAGCGGGCAGTTCAAGCTCAACGGCCGGCCACTGGTCGACTACTTCCCGATCGGCACGCTGCAGGCCGCGGTGCTCGAGCCGTTCCGCGTCACCGACACCGAGGGCCGCTTCGACGTCGTCGCCCGCATCCACGGCGGCGGCGTGGCCGGCCAGGCGGGCGCGCTGCGCCTCGGCATCGCTCGTGCCCTTGAGGCTGAAGATCCCGACTGGCGTGCGCCGCTGAAGCAGGCAGGACTGCTGACCCGTGATGCGCGCAAGACCGAGCGCAAGAAGTACGGCTTGAAGAAGGCGCGCAAGGCTCCGCAGTACAGCAAGCGCTAGGCGGTTGTTCGGGACCGACGGGGTCCGTGGCGTCGCCAACGCCGAACTGACGCCAGAACTCGCGCTGTCGCTGGGACGAGCAGTCGTCGGGACCCTTCGAGAGGAGGGCAGGGGCAGGGCGCCGGCCCGGGGTCGGCCGCGGCCCCATCTGGTGGTCGGACGCGACCCGCGGGCCTCGGGCGAGATGCTGGAGGCTGCGCTCGTGGCCGGCATCACCTCCGCGGGCGGCGATGTCACCACCGTTGGCTGCCTGCCGACTCCCGGCGTGGCCTACCTGACGCTGTTGCTCGGTGCCGACTCGGGGGCCATGATCTCGGCCAGCCACAACCCCATGGCCGACAACGGCATCAAGTTCTTCGGCTCGAACGGCTACAAGCTCACCGACGCCGAGGAGCAGCGGATCACGGCGCTGGTGGTGAAGTCCGGCGACCCGGACCGCCCCACCGGCGTCGACATCGGGCGGAGCAGGTGGCGCGACGACCTGGTGGACCGCTACATCGACCATCTTGTCGCCACGGCCGGCACCGACCTGACAGGGCTGCAGGTGGTCGTGGACTGCGCCAACGGTGCCGCCTCGACCGTCGGCCCGCAGGTACTGCGCCGCCTGGGCTGCCAGGTCACGGCGCTGCACGCCGAGCCCGACGGGACCAACATCAACGACCGCTGTGGCTCCAACCACCCCGAGGTCGTCGCCGCGACGGTGATCGACCGCGGCGCTGACGTGGGGTTGGCGCATGACGGCGACGCCGACCGCCTGGTGGCGGTCGACCACCGCGGCGAGGTCGTCGACGGCGACGCCATCCTGGCGATCCTCGCGCGAGAGCTGCACACCAAGCATGGGCTGAACGCGGTGGTCACCACCGTGATGACCAACCTCGGATTCGTCCAGGCGATGCACGAGCTGGGCATCGAGGTGGTGCAGACCCAGGTCGGCGACCGCTACGTGCTGGAGGCCATGCGGCAAGGTGGCTATCCCCTCGGCGGCGAGCAATCCGGCCACCTCATCTTCGCCGACGTCGCCACCACCGGTGACGGGGTGCTGTCGGCCGTGCGGTTGCTGTCGACCATGGTGAGCTCTGGCCGACCGCTGGCCGAGCTCGCCACGGTGATGCGCCGGTTGCCGCAGGTGCTGCTCAATGTCGCCGACATCGATCGCGGCCGCCTGTCCGGCGCCGACGCCCTGTGGAAATCCGTGGCGGAGGAGGAGAAGGCCCTGGCCGGCAACGGCCGCGTGCTGGTTCGCGCGTCGGGTACCGAACCACTGGTGCGGATCATGGTCGAGGCGGTCAGCGAAGCGCAGGCCCGGCAAGTTGCCGAACGGCTGGCTGCCGTGGCAGCCGAGGAGCTACGGACCTAGCGAATCCCGGCGGGCTCGATGCGACCGTAGTCGGTGGTGCGCTCGGCGGGCACGCGGCCGGCCTTGGTGGCGATGCCCCGCAGTGCTTCCGGGTCCTGCCGGACCCCGTGGTCGGAGCCGGCCATTCGCGAGATCGTCTCTTCCATCAACGTCCCGCCGAGATCGTTCGCCCCGGCCCGCAGTAGGGCCACCGCGCCTTCCAGACCCACCTTGACCCAGGACAGCTGCACGTTGTCGATCGCACCTTGCAGCACCAGGCGGGCGACGGCGTGCACCCGCAGGACGTCGTCGAAGTCGGGACCCGGGCGGGCCAGACCAGCCAGGTAGATCGGCGCCTGACGGTGGACGAAGGGAAGCGGCACGAACTCGGTGAAGCCGGCGATGCCCCGGTCGAGGTTGCGCAGCTGCAGGCGTCGCAGCAGGTGCAGGTGCGCCGCCCAGTGGCGTGGTTCGTCGACGTGGCCGAACATCATCGTCGACGACGAGCGGATGCCGATCCGATGCGCGGCGGTCACCACCTCCACCCAGGCGTCGGCGGGTAGCTTGCCCTTGGTCAGCACCCAACGGACCTCGTCGTCGAGGATCTCGGCGGCGGTGCCGGGGATGGTGCCAAGGCCCGCGGCCTTCGCCTCGGTGAGGAACTCGGTCACGCTGACGCCCAGCCGCGAGGCCCCGTTGACGATCTCCATCGGGCTGAAGGCGTGGACGTGGAGGTCGGGCACCCGCTCCTTGACCGCTCGGACCAGCTCGAAGTAGTAGTCGCCTCCGAGGTCCGGGTGAATGCCGCCCTGCATGCAGACCTCGGTCGCGCCCTGCTGCCAGGCCTCCTCCGCCCGGTCGGCGACCTGCTGCAGCGACAGGAAGTAGGCGTCGGGGTCGTCGCGGCGCTGGGCGAACGCGCAGAAGCGGCAGCCCGTGTAGCAGATGTTGGTGAAGTTGATGTTGCGGTTCACCACGTAGGTGACCAGGTCGCCGACCCGATCAGCGCGGACCGCATCAGCGACCTGGCACAGCGCCGTCAGCTCGGGGCCGGCGGTGTCGAACAGCAGCAGGGCGTCATGCTCGTCGGGGACGTGCCCGGCCTCGGCTCGGCGGAGGATCGACGCGACCTGCGGGCGCACCGTCGTTCGCCGCGCCACCGAACGCATCCGCGCGCGGGTGCCGAGTGCGTCCGCGGCGATCAACCCGCTGTCGCCGTACACCGCCTCCGCGTCGGCTCGTAGCTGCGAGTCGCGCCGCAACGCTGTGGCTCCTTGACCGGGAATCGCGTCGTGCCAGCGGCCATCGTCGCCGGAGGGTCCGACCAGCTCGTCGGGATCCTGCCACACCATCGGCGCCGGCCGGTGGCCGGCCCGCGCCAAGCCCTCGGCGTCGGCCAGAGCTTGTACGGGACGCCGCATGCGTCCGGCCAGCCAGGGATCGGGCCGCCGGACGTACTCGGGATAGACGCACAGTCGCTCGACGAGCCGGTGGCCGGTGGCCGCGGTGCGCGACGCCAACTCCTCCAGCTGCGGCCACGGCCGTTCTGGATTGACGTGGTCGGGCGTGACCGGCGAGACCCCGCCCCAGTCGTCGATGCCCGCCCCGACGATTGCCTCGACGTCGTCCGGTGACAGGTTCGGCGGCGCCTGCAGGTGCACCTTGGTGGGCAGCACCAGCCGCGCGACGGCGATGGTCGCCAGCAGCTCGTCACGGCCCGGTTCGTCGTGGTGGCGCATCGCGGTGTCGGGCTTGGCACGGAAGTTCTGGACGATCACCTCCTGCAGGTGGCCGTACCGGCGTGCGCTGTCCCGGAGGGCGAACAGCGCCTCGACGCGCTCGCGGTCGGTCTCGCCGATGCCGATGAGGATGCCCGAGGTGAACGGGATGGAGAGCCGACCGGCGTCCTCAATGGTCCGAAGCCGCCTCGTCGGGACCTTGTCGGGAGCGTTGAAGTGCGCCTGTGCCCGCTCCAGCAGCCGTTCGCTGGTCGATTCCAGCATGAGGCCCATCGACCCTGAAACCTGCTTCAACGCCGCCAGGTCGGTCCACGACAGCACGCCGGGGTTGAGGTGGGGGAGCAGGCCCGTCTCCTCGATGACGGTGATGGCGACCGCGCGCAGATACTCCAGGGTGGTGGCGTAGCCGCGCGCCTGCAGCCACTCGAGCGCGGCGGGGTAGCGATCCTCGGGCTTGTCGCCGAGGGTGAACAGCGCCTCCTTGCAACCTGCCGCCGCTCCCCGCCTGGCGATGTCGACGACCTGCTCGACCGACAGGTAGGCGGGCACGTCGCCCTTGGGCGGCCACGCGAAGGTGCAGTACCCGCAGCGGTCGCGGCACAGGTGGGTCAAGGGGATGAAGACCTTGCGGCTGTAGGTGATGCGCTGGCCGTAGACGGTGTCGCGGACGCGCGCGGCGACGGCGGTCAGGGCGTCGAGCGCCGGGCCACGGGCCGACAGCAGCCAGGTGGCTTCGTCGATGTTGAGGGTCTTGCCGGCGTCGGCCCGGGCGAGGGCGCGGCGCAGGCCACCGGGCAGGGTCCGCAACGCTGTGGCCGTCATGCGCCGCATGCTAGGAGGTTGCGCGAGCGACGCCAGGCGTCAGCGCTGCCGGTGCCGTACTACTACCGCTGCCACGGCGAGCACCGCTACCACCGCGGCCGCTGCGGTCGTCCATCCGGGAGGTCGCAAGCGCCTCAGCCCGACACCGGCCTGGCGCGGCTCCGCGATCGCGTCCACGGCCTGTGGCCGGAACAGCCGAGGCGTGTGCCCGTCATCGTGCCGGGTCGCGGCACGCACGTCGGCGTCGACCTGATGAATCCGCGCCGACGGAACTGACTCCAGCGCGGCCTCGACAACTCCGGGCTCGGCCTTGCCGTCGAGATGCACACCCAGCTCGACCGGTCCGCGCAACTCGTTCTCGATGGCGGCCAAGCCAGCGTCGCTCTGGGGTAAGCCGGCGATGGCGCCCAGCAACACCCCGAGACCGGCGCCCACCGCCACCGAGCCGCCGGCGGTCGCCCACATGGCGCCGGTCCGCCAGCCAAAGACCATCCAGCCGAGGGCCAGCCCCAACAAGCCCGCCAGCACGCAGCCAATGGCCATGCCCAGCAGGGCGGAACGCAGCGTGTACGAGATCACCCGCTCATCGCGGTCGATGTTGGAAACGTCATCCGTGCGGTGGCTCGCCTCGTCGGCCTTGCCGAGCAGCGTGATGTTGGAGCCTTCGACGCCACGCCGCTCCAGCGCCTTGATCGCCTTGCGGGCGTGCCCCATGTCGGCGAACGTCGCGGTGAGATCCGATCCCTCCGGGATGGGCCGGCCAGCGCCGTCCTGCTCCTGGCTCACCCGAGCAGACGGCTGAGCGGCTCGATGGCGAAGTACAGGACGAAGGCCGCGCTGGACACCAGCATCAGCCAGTGCACATCTCGCGCGCCTCCGCCGACCAGGCGCAGCACGGTGTAGGACACGAAGCCCGCGCCGATCCCGTTGGTGATGGAGTAGGTGAACGGCATCGTCACCATGGTCAAGAACGCCGGAATCGCCACAGCCACGTTGTTCCACGGCAGCTCGCGGAGCACCGACAGCATCAAGAAGCCGACGAGCACCAGAGCCGGTGCGGTCGCCTCGGCCGGGATGACACCGGCCAAGGGGCTGAAGAACAGCGCCAGCAGGAACAGCAGGCCGGTGACGATGCTGGCGAGGCCGGTACGCCCACCCTCGGAGATGCCACTGGCGGACTCGATGTAGGTGGTGGCGCTGGAGGCCGACGCCGCACCGCCGGCGACGGCGGCCAAGGAGTCGACCAGCAGCACGCGGTTGGCTCCGGGAAGGCGCTGCTCGGCATCCAGGAAGCCGGCCTCGTTGCCGAGCGCGATCGCGGTGCCCATCGTGTCGAAAAAATCGGCGAGCATCAGGGTGAAGACCGCCAGCACGGCAGCGATGACGCCGAGCTTGGCGACGAAGCCGAAGGAGAACTGGCCGAGCAGGGAAAAGTCCGGCAACGCCACGATGTCGGTTGGCACCTGCGCCACACCGGGGCCCACGGACAGCCATGCCTGGCCGCCCGACAGCAGGTTCACGATGATGGCCAGCAGGGTCGTGCCCAGGATGCCGAACAGCAGTGCGCCCTTGACCCTGCGAGCCACCAGCACGGCGGTCAGCAGCAGGCCGACGACGAACACGCCGACGCGCACCGAGTCGAAGCTTCCCAACGCCAACGGCGTCCCCGAGCCCTGGACCACCACGCCCGCCGTCGAAAAACCGATGAGGGTGATGAACAGCCCGATGCCGGCCCCGATCGCCTTCTTCAGCTCCAGCGGGATGGCGTCGAGCACCGCCTCACGGAAGCCGGTCAGCACCAGCAGCGTGATGAGCACGCCCTCGGCGACGACCACGCCCATCGCCTCGGGAAAGGTCAGGCCCTGCGCTCCGACCAGCTGGAACGCCACGACGGCGTTGAGGCCGAGGCCGCTGGCGATGGCGAACGGGTAGTTGGCGGCCAGCCCCATCGCGATCGTCATGATCCCTGCCACCAGCGCCGTGACGGTCAGAACCTGGGGGAACGGCAACCCGTTCTCCCCGCCGAGGATGGTCGGGTTGACGAACAGGATGTAGGCCATCGTCATGAAGGTGGTGATCCCCGCCACCACCTCCGTGCGCACCGACGTCCCTCGCTCCGCCAGCTGGAACCGGCGCTCGAGCACCCCGGCGGCCCGCGTGTTCGTGGCCATCCCCGACCCCTTCCGCAACGGCCTGCTGATGCCGCCGAAGGATAGAGGCGCCGGCGCGCTCAGCCGCTGAAGGCGTACGTGCCGGCGTCGCCGACCGGGTGGTACCCGAGCCGCTGGTAGATGGCGTTCGACGTGGGGTTGGCCAGGTCGGCGTAGAGGAAGCAGAAGCGGTAGCGGGTCAGCATCCGGGCGGTCAGCTCGGCCACGCAGGCACCGGCGTATCCCCGGCCGCGCAGCGGCGGCGGCGTGTAGACCGACACGATGCGGATGCCGTTCGGGGTCGGCCCGACCGCTGCGGCCAGCGACACCGGTCCGCCGTCGTCCCACAGCAGCGCGTGGGAGGCGGGGTCGGCGAGGGTGTGCGGTCGACGGCCGCGGCCGCCCCCTCGCGGTCGGACTCTCCAAGCGCCTCGACGCTGAAGTCGTGGGTCCAGTCGGCGAGCAGCTCGAGGTCGTCCCGAGTGGCCGC
>JALZLC010000107.1 GCA_030858885.1 Actinomycetota bacterium | reverse complement strand
CGACGGTTTCCACGCTCGGGTCGGTGACCGACGGGGGCAGGTTCTGGCTCATCCAGTGCGCGCGGTGGTCGTGCCACAGGTAGCTGTTGCCACCCGAGACCTGCTGCCAGCGCGGCTCCACGTTGGCCCCCACGTCCTCGGCCAGCTCACCAACGTTGGCGTAGCGGTCGGTGTTCTGATAGGTGGCCGCTGACGCGCGGTTCTCGAACACCCCCTCGGGTCCGACCCGCAGGTACGGCTCCCCCTCGTAGCCCAGCACCGTCACCTCCACGTCAGAGGCGTTCGTCACGCTGAGGAACTCGTCGCTGCCGTAGACCTGCCAGCTGACGCCGGGTACGTCGGGCTGGCTGGTCACCTGGCTGCGGTAGTTCGTCGCATCGCTGCCGCGACCGTGCGCCGCGGCGGGCCCGGCGAGGACGACGAGCAACATGCCCGCGCACAAGACCAGGTAGGAGGCGCGCACCAGGAGCGACCGAGCAGGCATAGCAGCCACGCTAGCGCCGGTGGGCTGGGGCAGCCGCTACAGGGCGGCGCCCAGCAGCATCGTCGGAGCGACCCCGAACTGCTCTGCCATCGCTTTGGCGTCCTTGGCCGATGCCATGCCCGGTTCGCTACGCAACGCGGCCGCCATCTCCTCGTCGGTGGCCCACTCGGCCACGAACATCAGGTAGTACGGTGCCTCGGCACCTCGTGGAGTACCCGTGAACCGCGTGGTGCTCAGCGACTGCACGCCGGGCCACTGCTCGACGATCGGCAGGTGTGTGGTGCGGTAATGCGCCTCAAAACCGTCCACGTCGTCCGGCTTGTCGTACAACGCCACGAACTTGGCCATGCGTGGTTCTCCTTGGGATCGGTGGGCGCCGCATCCTACCGGTGACGTCAGCCGGCGGCCTCGCGGATGGCGTCCAGCACGGTGGCGGTGGCGACTGCGTCGTCGGTTGGCAGAGGGGCAGTGGAGCCGGTCGCGGTGGCCTCGGCGAAAGCGCTGACCATCCGCTGGTAGTGGTCGGCACGCCACCAACCGACGACCTCGTCACCCCGCAGGATAACCGCCGCAACGTCAGGAGCGACCCCGAATGGCGAGGGGACCCGCAAGGTGCCTTCGGTGCCGACCACCTGCAGCTCCTGCTGCTCGGTGGTGTCGAACGACGCGTCGATCGAGGCCACGGCCCCACCGGGGAAGCTCAGCAAGGCCGAGGTGGTCCCGTCCACACCCGATGCCCAGCGGCGCGTCACCGCGTGGACACGGTCGGGCTCCTCCCCCACCAGCCAGCGGGCCATCGCCACGCCGTAGATCCCGACATCCAGCAGCGCCCCACCCCCGTGCTGCGGGTGCGACCGGTAGTCGTCGGGACGGCGCATGGGAAACGCGAAGGTGGCGTGCAGCAGTCGCAGACTGCCGAGCTGGCCGCCGCGGACGAGCTCGAGCAGCGCGACGGTTCGAGGGTGGAAGCGGGTCATGACCGCCTCCATCAGCACTCGTCCGTTGGTCGCTGCCGCAGACGCCATGCGGCCGGCCGAGACGGCGTCTGTCGACAGTGGCTTCTCACACAGCACGTGCTTGCCGGACTCCAGCGCGGCGATGGTCCAGCGCTCGTGCGCGTCGTTGGCGAGAGCGACGTAGACCGCGTCGACATCGTCGGCGGTGACGACCTCCTCGTAGGAGCCGCATGCCCGTCGTACCCCGTTGTTCGCGGCGAAGGCCCGCGCGCGCGTCAGCGACCTGGAACCGACCACGGCCAAGTCGTGACCCGCCCTACGCATCGCCGGCGCCAAGGCGGTCTGCGTGATGTGCGCGGCGCCGAGCAGCCCCCAACGCAACAGGCGACCACCGTCCTCGGCACGGCGAAGCGCCGGGCCGACCGCCACGTCACAGGGATCGGCAGCCATCCGTCGAAACCCGCTCCAGGTCAGGCGGCGGTGTCGGACAGTGCGCGACCGCGCGAGGGGTGACGCAACTTGGACAACGCGCGTGCCTCCAACTGGCGGATGCGCTCGCGGGTCAGGCCGAAATAGCGGCCAACGTCGTCCAGGGTCCGCGCCTCGCCGTCAAGCAGCCCGAACCGCAGCTCGAGGATGATCCGCTCGCGCTCCGGCAGCCCGGCGACCACGTCCAGCAGCTCCTGGCGCGCCAATCCCTTGGCGGCGACCTCCAACGGGTCGTCGGCGTTGCGGTCCTCGATGAAGTCGCCCAGCTCGGCGTCGCCGTCCTCGCCCACGGGGGTCTCCAGCGACGTGGGCGTGCGCGCGTAGGTGAGCAGTTCCTCCACGGTGGCGATGTCCTCGCCGAGCTCGGCGGCGAGCTCTTCGAGCGCCGGCTCCCGGCCGAGGGACTCCGCCAGATCGCGCTGCATGGACAAGGCGCGGCGAACGCGCTCCATCATGTGCACCGGCAGGCGAATCGTGCGGCCCTTGTCCGCCACCCCGCGACCGACCGCCTGGCGAATCCACCATGTCGCGTAGGTGGAGAACTTGTACCCCCGGCGGTAGTCGAACTTCTCCACCGCTCGCAGCAAGCCGAGGTTGCCCTCCTGGATCAGGTCGAGCAGCGGCAGCCCTTGCCCCTGGTAGCGCTTGGCTACTGAGACGACCAGTCGCAGGTTGGCCTGCACCAGCCGTTCCTTGGCGCGCTTGCCGTCACGGTCGACCAGGTTGAGCTGGCGCTTGCGGGCCGCCGCCACGCGCTTGCGTTCGGCCAGGAGCCGCTCTGCCTCCAACCCGGCCTCGTAGCGCTTGGCGAGGTCGACCTCTTCCTCAGCCGTCAGCAGCGCCGTGCGGGCCATCTCCCGGAGATACAGCTGCACGTGGTCATGCAGCGGCATCTCCTCGACAACTGGTGGCACGGTCGCCTTCACCCTCTCCTGGTTCCCAGGCCGCCGGCACGGTGCGGAGCCCGGACATGCGGCGACGCACCGGGCGCTTGTGGCCCGAGAATCTTCGGTGTTGTGGCACGCAGCGGCCGGTCGACGCGTGCTGGTGGGCTCTCCAAGATTCGGAAGGTGCTCCCGGTCGTGGTGCCGTTAGATCCTCGTAATGGAGGGTACGCCCAACCGGGCCGTCCGGGAAGCACTTTGTTGCTATTCCACCCTAGCGTCGTCTCCCCGTGTTGCGACGGGGGCAGTCGGGTACTCCAAGCCACAGGGCCCGCACGCCGTCAGCGGCGAGCCGGCGTGACCGAACACGAAGATGGAGTCGACCGAGAATGACCGCAGTCACGCAGCAACCGGCCCTGCCGGCATCGACCAGTGGCCCGCCTCCTGGCGGCGGCCCGCCTGGTGACTGGCGACGCTGGATCGGCGTTCGGCCCACCGTGGGCGTGGGACCGGCCGGCAAGGCTGTCGCCGAGGACGTTTCGGCGCTGATCAAGGCTGAGATCGCCCTGGCCAAGGCCGAGTTGATGGCCGGGATCAAGCCCAAGGCCATGGGCATCGGTGCCTTCGTGGGCGCCGCCGTGCTCGGCTGGCTCGGCCTGCAGGGCCTGCTGATCACTTTGGGTTTCCTGCTCGCGCTGGTGATGCCCGCTTGGGTGGCAGCCCTGGTGGTCACCCTGCTGCTGCTGGCGGGGGCGGCGGTGGCAGGCTTGCTCGGCAAGAAGAAGCTCGCCACACCGGTGTCGTTGGACACCACCAAGACCAATGTCGAGGAGGATGTCGCGTGGACCAAAGCACATCTGCCCAGTCGCTGAGTGGCGCCACCGGTGCCCGCCGCGCGGACCGCAACGGCCTGGCGCCCCATGTCGCCGCCGTCGAAGCGGCACGGGCACGCCTGGGACGGGATCTCGACACACTCGACACGGAGGTACGCGCACAGATGGGTCACACAGCCGAGAAGACCGCCTGGAAGGTGCTAGGAACCGGTGGGGCCATCATCGCCGGGATCATGACCCGCAAGATGCTGATGGCGACTTGGCGCAAGACCAAGCATTCCGACCCGCCCACGAACCCGGCCGATCGGGAGACGGACTGGGTGGAGGCGTTGACCTGGACGGTGGCCACCAGCATCGCAGTGGGTATCGCCCGTCTCATCGCCACGCGCGGGGCGGCGGGTGCTTGGGAGAAGTTCACGGGGGCGCTGCCGCCTGGCTTGCAGGACGTCTCCCCGTAGACGACTCAAGCACGGAACTCCAAGCAAGCAGTCGCTACGCCAATGCGCCTAGTGCGCCAAGGCATCGGTCTCGTGCCCCCGCGAAGGCCAGCTGATGTGCGCGGCTACCCGTGCGGGTCGGGGGCTGCGTGAGCTGAGCGCAGCGCGGCCACCAACTCGTCGCGCCGGTTGCTGCTCACCACGACTCGCACTGCATGGCCGTTGTGGCGGCCGTTGACGGCAAGCTTGTCGTGCAGCCAGATGGGATTGCTCATCATGCGGTGCTTGTCGAACACCGAGAACATCTCCGGTCCGACCTCGAAGGTCATCGTCGACAGGTCCAGCGCGTGGACTGGCACCGACCGCCGTCCCACATGCATGCGCCCTGCAGCGACCCTGACGCCGCCGTACCAGGCGAAGCTGAACTCCAACGGCAGCGTGGCGAACAGCAGCACGATCACGGCG
>JALZLC010000065.1 GCA_030858885.1 Actinomycetota bacterium | reverse complement strand
TGCCCTTCTCGATCGCGTCGACGCGCCGTTCGCGGCTGAACCACTGCTTGACCTTGGAGCGGGCGCGCGACGAGCCGAGGAACTCCAGCCAGTCCCGCGACGGGCCGGCGTCGGCGGCCTTGGAGGTGAGGATCTCGACCTTGTCGCCGTTGCGCAGCTCGTACTCCAGCGCGACCAGTCGACCGTTGACGCGGGCGCCGATGGTGCGGTGGCCGACTTCGGTGTGGACCGAGTAGGCGAAGTCCACCGGCGTCGAGCCACGCGGCAGCGCCGTGACATCGCCCTTGGGCGTGAACACGAACACCTCATCGGCGTACAGGTCCAAGCGCATGTTGTGCATGAACTCGCCGGAGTCCGCGGTGTCAGACTGCCAGTCGAGCATCTGCGACAGCCACGGCGCGTCGCCGTCGACCGCCTTGTGCGACGAGTCGGCACGTGAGGTCGACTTGTACTTCCAGTGTGCGGCGATGCCGAACTCGGCGGTGCGGTGCATCGCGCGAGTGCGGATCTGCACCTCGATCGGCTTGCCCGTCGGTCCGACGACCGTGGTGTGCAGCGACTGGTACAGGTTGAACTTGGGCATCGCGATGTAGTCCTTGAAGCGTCCCGGGATGGGACGCCACATCGCGTGCAGCGTGCCGAGGGCGGCATAGCAGTCCTTGACCGAATCGACGATCACCCGCAGGCCAACCAAGTCGTAGATGTCACTGAACTCTTTGCCGCGCACTACCATCTTTTCGTAGATGGAGTAGTAGTGCTTCGGGCGGCCCGTGACCTCGGTGCGCAGCTTGACCGCCCGCAGCTGCTCGTCGACCTCGGCGACGACCTCGTCCAGGTAGCGGTCGCGCTGCGGCTGGCGCTCGGCCACCATCGCCTTGATCTCGCCATAGCGCTTCGGGTGCAGGGTGGCGAAGGCGAGATCCTCCAGGCGCCACTTGAAGGTCTGCATGCCCAGGCGGTGAGCCAGCGGTGCGTAGATCGACAGTGTTTCGGTGGCGATCCGCTTCTGCTTGTCCCGCGGCAGGTGATGGATCGTCATCATGTTGTGCAGCCGGTCGGCCAGCTTGATGAGCAGCACGCGAGCGTCGGACGCCATCGCGATGAGCATCTTGCGCAGGCTCTCGGCCTGCTGTTCCTCCTTGGACGACGTCTGGATGCGATCCAGCTTGGTCACCCCGTCGACCAGCGCGGCGGCCTGTGCGCCGAACTCCGCGGCGACGTTGTCGACGCTCATCTCGGTGTCCTCGACGACGTCATGCAGCAGCGCCGCGACGATCGTCGGGGTGTCCATGCCCAGCTCGGCCAGCAGCTCGGCCACGCCGACGGGGTGGACGATGTAGGGCTCCCCGGAGCGGCGCTTCTGCCCGCCGTGGGCCTGGTCGGCTACGTCGTAGGCGCGCACGACCGCCTTAACGTCGACCTTGGGGCTGTTGGCCTTCAGCACCGTCATGAGCGGCTGCAACCGCTCTGGGACCTGTGGCGCCAGGTCGATCATCGGCAGGCGTGCCAGCACGGCGCGAACACCTGACTGGCGAGGGCGCGACGGGGCCGGCTGTTCAGCTTGCTGACCGTCGGGCTCGCCTGGAGCGGCAATGTCGGGATCAGCCCCGACGGGAGCGGCAATGTCGCGATCAGCCGCGACGGGAGCGGCATTGTCGGAATCGGCCCCGACGGGAGCGGCAATGTCGCGATCAGCCCCGACTGGAGAGGGCAGGGCAGCATCAGCCCCGCTGGGGGCGGGGAGATCGCCGGCGCCGGGCCGGGCAGGTGCCCGCGTCGAACTGCTGTGATCCGCTGGACTCGTCGCAACTCCCTTACGGTCCGTGCCTTCAGTGGTCCACGATACCCCTCAGCCGCGTGGACTCGACGACAACTGCCGCGACGATTCGGCTCCTTGCGGAGCGCCCGATCACCCGGAGTTCAGTACTGCAGCAGGCTCACGTAGTCGTAGCCGTCGAGCCTGGCGCTGCCCTTGAGGAACTCCAGCTCGATGACGAAGGCGAGGCCGGCGACGGTGGCGCCGCTGTGCTCGACGAGGTTGCATGCGGCTTGAGCCGTCCCCCCCGTGGCGAGGACGTCGTCGACGATGAGCACGCGGTCGTCGGGCTCGAAGGCATCGGCGTGCACCTCCAGCGTTTCGCTGCCGTACTCCAGCTCGTAGGTCTCGCTGATGGTCTCGTAGGGCAGCTTGCCCGCCTTGCGCAGCGGCACGAAGCCAGCCCCGAAGTGGTAGGCGACCGGTGCCGCGACGATGAAGCCTCGCGCCTCGATGCCCACGACCTTGTCGATCGTGCCCCGCCCGTAGCTGACCACGATGGCATCGACCGCCGTGGAGAAGGCGGCCGGGTCGGCCAACAGCGGAGTGATGTCCTTGAACACCACCCCTGGCTTGGGGAAGTCGGGAATGTCGCGGATCGACCCTTGGACGGTCCCCAGGTCCAGCTCGATGCGCATCGGTGTCGCCTTGGGTCAGCGCCGCCGGGCGGCGCGGCTCTTGCCGGACTTTTGTTGCCGTGCGGACGGTCGCGCCGCGGTGGTAGAGGCAACCGCAGCGGTCTGGCCGGCCGTTGCGGCGTCGACGGCGCTACGGCGGCGGGACTCTACACGCTGCTTGAGCTCGGCCCAGCGAGGCTCTTTCTCCTTCAACCACACCAGGAACGGGGTCGCCACCACGACGGAGGAGAACGCGCCGATGGCCATGCCGACGAACAGCGCCAGGGCCAGGTCCTTGAGCGTCCCCGCGCCCAGCACCGTGGCCCCGATGAACAGCAGGGACCCCACCGGCAGGATCGACGTCATCGCCGTGGACAACGACCGCACCAGCACCTCGTTGAGCGCGCGGTTGGCCGTCTCGCCGTAGGTGGTCGTGGAGACCGACGACAGCGGGGCGGTGTCCTCGCGCACGCGGTCGAAGACCACCACCGTGTCGTACAGCGAGTAGCCGAGGATGGTCAGAAAGGCGATCACCGACGCCGGTGACACCTCGAAGCCCACCATCGCGTAAACCCCGACGGTGACCGCGGTGTCATGCAGCAGGGTCACCAGTGCGGCCAACGCCATGCGCAGCTCGAAGCGGAGGGTGATGTACAGCACGACCAGCACCAGGAAGACGAGCAGGCCGCGCACCGACTGCCGGGTGATCTGTTCGCCCCAGCGCGGACCGACCGCGCTGACGTCGATGGACTCCCGCTCGGCACCGGTCGCATCGGCGATCGCCTCCAGAACCCGGCTCTGCTCCTCACCGCCGATCTCCCCCACCGCTGGAGTGCTGATCAACGCCCCTCGCCCGTCATCGACGACCTGCACGATGGCGCCGTCCACGTCGACCTCGGACAGAGCCTCGCGCAGCTGCTCGGTGGTGAAGTCGGCGGTCGCCTGGGTGACGGTGTAGGCGGTACCCCCGGTAAAGTCGATGCTGAAGTTCAGTCCACGGATCAGCAGTCCGGCGGCGCACACGGCGAGCAGCACGAGCGTGGCGATGAGGAAGGTCCGCGACCGGCCGATGAAGTCGACCCGGCTGCGACCGGTGAACAGACGGTTGAAGGCACTGTCGTCGGGCGCCGGGCTGGGCTTGGTGGTGGTGGTCTCGGTCATCGTGCGCGGCTCCCTGCGGCGGCGGTCTTGGGCTCAGGAGTGATCACACCCGTGCGCAGCCCCATGATCTTCGATTGCGCCAGGCGCGGCGAGCGTGCGATCAGCGCGAACAACCAGCGGGTGAAGGTCGCCAACAGCAGCGTGTCGATCACGGTCGACAGCCCCAGCGTGAAGGCAAAGCCACGCACCGGCCCGACAGCCAACAGGTACAGCACCACCGCGGCCAGGATCGACACCGTGTTGGCGGTCAGGTTCGTGCGGAACGCGCTGTCGAACGCCTTGTCCGCGGCGGTGCGGATGGTGCGGCCGGCACGCAGCTCGTCGCGGAAGCGCTCGCGATAGATGATCGACGAGTCCGCCGCGATGCCGATGGACACGATCACGCCGGCGATGCCCGCCAGCGTCAGTGCGAAGCCGACGGTGTTGCCGAGGATGACGATCAGGCCGTAGGTGATGACCCCGAACATCGCCAGCTCGGCGATGGCCGCCAGGCCGATCCCGCGGTACAGGAAGAGCAGGTAAGCGCAGACCAGGGCCAATCCGATCGCGCCGGCCAGCAGCCCCGCCTGCAGCGACGAGCGACCCAGCGTCGGTGACACACTGCGGAACTCCTGGAACTCCAGTTGCAACGGCAGGGCTCCGGTGCGCAGCACCAGTGCCAGCTCCTTGGCCTCGGCCTCGCCGCCGCCGGTGGTGATGACGGCACTGCCACCGGTGATGCCCTGGTCGCAGACCACGTCGGAGGCGACCTGCGGCGCCGACTCCACCACGCCGTCGAGCACGATCGCGAACTGCCGCCGCGGGTCGCCCTCGGGTTGGCACGCCAGCTCGCCGGTCACCCGGGTGAAGCTGTCGGCGCCCTCGCCGGCGAGTTCCAGCGCCACCTCCCAGTTGAAGCCGTCCGGCGACAGCTGCGCCACCGCATCATCGACATCGGCACCCGCCACCTCGACGGGACCGACGCGCAGCTTGCTCCACTGGTCGGGGGGCAGTGGCTGTGGTTCGGGGTTTGACTCGGTGCTCTCCTCCAGCACCCGCTCGCACAGGACGATCCGGCGTTCGGGAGGTGGCACCGCGTCGGTCTGTCCCCCGCATTCCGGACCCGTGTCGGCGTACTCCGGGGCGTCGGGCGAAATGACGGCCAGCACCTTGCGGAACTGCAACTGGGCGGTGCGCCCGATGACCTCCTGCGCCTGCTCGCGGTCGGCCAGCCCCGGCAGCTGCAGCTGCACCGTCTCACCCTGCCGGGAGATGTCCGGCTCGGCGACGCCCAGCGCGTCGATGCGGTTGCGGATGATCGCGACCGTCTGGTCGAGCACGCCCTCATCGACCTGCTGACCCTCGGCGGGCGTCAACGTGACGCTCAAGCCGCCCTGCAGGTCCAATCCCAGCTGCGGCGTGTAGCCCTTGTAGAAGATGAAGCCCCACATGGCGCTCACCGCCACCAGAAGGGCGACGATCGCCGCTGCCAGCTTGCCTCTGCCCATGAACGCAACCCCTACAGGACTTGGACGCCGTTGACCGTGATCCGAAAGTCGCAACCGAGCGTGACGGCCGCCCGGCGGCACATGATCATCCGTTCCAGAAAGATCTCGAAGTACTCCAGGACCTGGCTGATCGCCGTGTCGATGACCAGCTCGAGCGTCAGTGTGCGGGCCTGCGGATCGACGCGCAGGAACGAGGTCTGCACCGCGTAGTTGACGCGATCATGGATGTCCATCTCGATGGACGCGTCCTTACGCACTCGGCTGCGGTGGACGTCGGACTTGTCAGCCAGGATCACCGCCGCCGCCACCGGTGAGACCGCGACCCCGTACTCCTCCTCGTGGTTGCCGACCGCGCTGATCACCTCGGCGATGTCGCGTGCGGCGACGTCGAGTTCGAGCAGGAGCTGGTAGGCCAGCATCGCTGAGGTCTGGCCGTGGTGCGCTCTGCTGACGACGTTGCCGATGTCGTGCAGGTACCCGGCCACCGCCCCCAGCTCGGCCGTGCGCGGCTCGTGTCCCAGATGGGTCAGCACGTTGAAGGCGATGTGCCCAACGAGGTTGGCGTGCCGAAATCCATGCTCGGTGAAGCCCTGGGCGCCCAGGAAATCGTCGGCGGCGAGGATGAACGTCGAGGTGCGCTCGTGGGCGCGCACCCGATCCAGCAAGGGGATCCGAGTCCGACCGGTGGACTGGCGGGGTGTCGTCTGCTCGTCGCCGGCCCGCGTCCGCCCACCAAGTGGGACGTCGCCTGCCGGCGCCGCCTCCGGTTCGCCGTCCCCAGAGCCTGCCTGCGGCCGCTGCGCGGCCTCCGGGTCGCCGTCACCACTCCGGTGGAGGGCCTGCGCCATGGAGGCAGTCAGCCTGTGACGCCGTGGTCACCGGTTCCGTCGGCCGGCGCGTCGGCGTCGACCAACCGCCGCGCGATCGCGGCGCGGGCCAACGTAATGACCGTGCCGTCGGCAACCTCGAGGCGGACGGTGTCCTCGTCGACGGTCTCGACGGTGCCGTGCAATCCGCCGATGCTGATGACGCGGTCGCCCCTGCCGATGGACGCCACCAGCTCACGCTGCTTGCGCGCGCGCTGCTGCTGTGGGCGGATCAGCAAGAACCAGAAGGCCACCCCCATCAGCACCAGGGGCAACAGTCCCGCGATGGGATTGCTGCCGGTTTGCGCCATCAGTGGAAGGACGGCGAGGGCTTGCATGACGGAGGCCTTCGGTCGGGTGCAGGTTCGACCAGCGCGCGCGACAGGTCAACAGGAGCGCACAACGGCGTGCCGAGCAGCCGCAGGCCAACGATAGCATCAAGGTCCGCACAGCCCAGGGTGGCCAGTCGGGGGGCCGCTAGTCTGCCAGCCCACCGAGGAGGACCGCCCCCGTGAGTGCCGAGCTGCCCGGCGACGTGCTGATCCTGGCCGGCGCCGCGTTGTTGGCTGCCGGGGTCCTGAGCGCGGGATTCGCCGCGCGGCTGCGTGTTCCGGGCCTGCTGCTGTTCCTGGGCCTCGGCATGGTCGTGGGCGACGACGGGCTGAATCTGATCAGCCTGTCGGACCCCGTGCTGGCCCAGCGGGTGGCGGTGCTGGCCCTGATCGCCATCCTGTTCGAGGGCGGCCTCGGGACCAAGCCGACCGACCTTCGCCGGGCCGCGGTGCCCGGCCTCGTACTGGCCAATGTCGGCGTGATCGTCACGGCCGCGGTGACCGCCGCCGCTGCGGCACTGCTGCTCGACCTGGAACCGGTCACGGCGCTGCTGCTGGGCGCCGTCACCGCATCGACTGACGCGGCAGCCATCTTCTCGGTGCTGCGGCGGTCGCCGCTGTCCAAGCGGCTGACCTCGCTGCTGGAGGTCGAGTCCGGCGCCAACGACCCCCTGGCGATCGTGCTGACCTTGAGCGTCCTTGCGGCGACCGCCGGCGGGCTGACCGCCGGCGAGCTGCTGGGCTTCGGCGCGGCCCAGCTGCTGGGCGGCATCGCCGTAGGGGTTGGGGTGGGGTTTGTCGGCAGCTGGGTACTGAGCCGGGTCAGCCTCGGCGCCGAGGGGCTGTACCCCGTGCTTGCGCTGGCCGTGGCGGGTCTGGCCTACGGGACCGCGGCTTTGCTCGGCGGTTCGGGCTTCTTCGCCGTGTACCTGGCCGGCCTGCTGATCGGTGCGCGCGTCCCGCGTCACCGGCGGGTGATCCGCACGTTCCACGACGGGGTGGCCACCATCGCCGAGATCGCCCTTTTCCTGCTGCTGGGGCTGCTCGTCTTCCCATCCCAGCTTCCACCCGTCGCCCTGCCCGGCCTGGCACTGGCGGCGGTGCTGGTGTTCATCTCACGGCCGCTGGCGGTCATCGCCTGCCTGCTGCCGCTGCGCTTCTCGCGGACCGAGATCGCCATGGTGTCGTGGGCGGGGTTGCGGGGCGCCGTGCCGATCGTCCTGGCGACCTTTCCGCTCACCGCGGGGGTCGCCGACGGCGAAGTCATCTTCAACCTCGTCTTCTTCGTCGTACTGGTCTCCAGCGCACTGCAAGGCACCACCGTGGGTTGGGCGGCCAAGCGACTTGGCCTTGAAGGCGAAGCGCACGCGTGGGCACCGGTGGCCGAGGCACTGCCACTGGAGGGCGGCGACATCGACCTCGTCGAGGTCGACGTGGGACCCGACTTGGCGGTATGCGGTTCCCGCCTACGCGACGCGCCGCTGCCGCACGGGACCCTGGTCACCGCGATCGTGCGCGACGGTCGCACCCTGCTGCCTCGAGCCAGCACGCGCCTGCGGGCCGGCGACCTGGTTCTGGTGGCCGCCCAACGGCGGGAGACGGCCACCGAAGAGGTGGTCGCGTGGGCGCGAGGGGAGACATCTCGCCACGCGGAACCGCAGTGACGCGGTCACGCGAACCACGCGCGGGACCAGTCGGGTGAAGTTCAGCCTTCACCGTCGAACAGCGTGACGCCAGAGACCGGCGCAGGCGCCGCCAGCCCCACGTGCGACCAGCCGCTGGAGGTCGCGACCCGCCCTCTGGGCGTCCGGGCGAGCAGGCCCTGCTGGATGAGGAACGGCTCGACGACGTCCTCGATCGTCTCGGCCTCCTCCCCCACGGCCACCGCCAAGGTCGACAGCCCGACGGGGCCGCCGCCGAAGTTGCGACACAGGGTCTCAAGCACCCCACGGTCGAGCTTGTCCAGTCCTCGCCCGTCCACGTCGAACAGGTCCAGCGCCTGCTCGGCCAGCCGCTGGGTGACCATCCCGTCGGCGCGCACCTGGGCGTAGTCGCGGACCCGTTTGAGCAGGCGGTTGGCGATCCGAGGGGTGCCACGGCTGCGTCGGGCGACCTCCTCGGCCGCGTCTGGGCGCAGCTGGACGTCGAGGATCCCGGCGCTGCGCCGCAGGATGCGAGCGAGCTCGCCGGCCTGGTAGTAGTCCAGCCGCGCTGCGTAACCGAAGCGGTCCCGCAGCGGCGAGGTAATCAGCCCGGTGCGGGTGGTAGCGCCGATCAGCGTGAACGGCGGCAACGGCAGGCGCAGGGCCCGTGCACCCGGGCCCTTGCCCACGACGATGTCGAGGCAAAAGTCCTCCATCGCCGGATACAGGATCTCCTCGACCGCTCGCGGCAGGCGGTGGATCTCGTCGACGAACAGCACGTCGCCGGGCTCGATGTTGGTCAGGATCGCCGCGAGGTCGCCCGGCCGCTCCAGGGCGGGACCGCTGGTGGTGCGCAGGTCGGCCTCCATCTCGGTGGCGACGATGCCCGCCAGTGACGTCTTGCCGAGGCCGGGGGGGCCACTGAACAACAGGTGGTCGACGCTGTCACCCCGTCCCCTGGCGCCGTCGAGCACCAGGGACAGCTGTTCTTTGACCCGCGCTTGGCCGACGAACTCGTCAAGGCGCCGGGGACGCAGCGACGCGTCGAGGTCGGCGTCAGCGGCGGTCTGGGTCGCGGTGACGATGTCGTCCACGGCGGCTCACTTCCGTCCGAGGGCGCGCAGCGCGGCGCGCAGCAACTGCTCGGGCGTCGCCTCGTCGTCGTCGGGCAGCGTCTCCAGGGCGGTGGCGACCTCGCCGGGAGCGTAACCGAGGCCGGCCAGCGCCTGGCGGACGTCGTGGCGCGCACCGGCTTGGGAACCGGGAACCGTCGCAGCGCCCGGCAGCGCGTCGCCGCCGGTGGCGCCGAGCTTCTCGCGCAGCTCCAGCACCATCCGCTGCGCTGATTTGCGGCCGACCCCAGGCACCACCGTCAGCGCGGCGACGTCCTCGGTCACCACGGCGCGGCGCAGACCGTCGGCGCCCAGGGTCCCCAGGGCAGCCAGCGCCAGCTTCGGGCCGACCCCGCTGACCGCCAGCAGCGTCGCGAACAGCCCCCGCCCTGCGGCGTCGGGGAAGCCGTACAG
>JALZLC010000075.1 GCA_030858885.1 Actinomycetota bacterium | reverse complement strand
ACCCCTCGGTGGGCGGACCGGCCCCAGCGCTGCGACGCCCAGGTCGCCAGCAGGGCGGTCAGCGCCACCGCCCAGTCGCTGGCGGCACCGCTACGGGCCATGAAGGCCCCGTCGGTGTGCTCCAGGTAGGTGCGCGCGTTGACCAGGCCTGGCAGCAGCACGCCCGCCACCCGGTGCTCGCGCGCGGCGCTGGGACGCAGTGTCGCCGCCTGGTCGACGGCGGCGATCCGGCCGTCGACCACCAAGACGCCGCCGTCGGCGAGCGCAGGCCGCGTCATCGGGCAGACGACGTCGGCGCTGTACAACACGGCGGGCACGCGGCGAGTGTAGGGGCCTCGCCGACGCTCAAGACGGGCTCCGTTCCTGCCGACTCACCGGTGACCTGTTGTTGAGTTCACGAGGTGTTGGCGATGAGGTTTCGACGTTCGCGCAGCAGCGGAGCGGTCCATTCCGACGGCGGCAGTGGCTTTCCGCTCTGCGAGATGTGCGGGATGGCGGGACCGGTCGATCTGGCCGGCCATTGCCTGCTCGGTCACTATGTGGGGGTCGCGCCTCGGCCGGCGGAGCCGCACGACTCCGACGCCGCAGCGCAGGCCGAGCCGGACGCCGAGCACCCGACCGGAGCGGAGCAGGCCGCCGAGGCCGAGCCGGCCTATCACCCTCACGACGACATCCTGTCGTGGCAGGACCTCAACGCCGATGCCGAGGCAGCCCCAGCGGCCGCCCCGGCAGCGGGGACGCCGTCATCCTCAGCGCCGGCCAAGGGCCTGGACGATTTGGAGGCCTGGGACGACTCGGCCCATGGATCGTCGACCCTTGACTACGCGGTGGACGAACGGACCCCGGGCGCCGGTGGCGAAGCGGTCGCGCACCAAGACGGTGCCTCGAACGGCGAGGACGCAGGCGAGGACGTTCCCGCGACGGCGGCCGAGCTGTCTGAGGGGGCCGACGAGCGGCACCATGACGACGGGGCCGACGAGGAAGACGCACGGCACGCCCGCCGCCATGTCGCCGGCATCGTCGGCGTCACCGCTGCCGCCACCGCGATCACCGCTGCCGCCGTCCTGGCGCTGCCCTTCTAGACCACCCCAGCTAGACCACCCCAGCTCGGATGCTGTGAGCGACCACTCGTACAGTGGGGTCGTGCGTTACCGAGTGCATGAGCTGGCGGCCCGCTGCGCGATCAGCGTGGACACCGTCCGCTACTACCAGGCCAAGGGCATGCTGCACCGCCCCCAACGCGAGGGTCGGCTCGCCTGGTACAGCGACGAGCACCTGGGCCGCCTGCGACGGATCCGCGAGCTGAAGGACCAGGGCTGCAGCCTCGGCATGATCGGTCGCCTGCTGGACGGCGACCTCGACGCCTCCGAGGAGGCGCTGGCTGTCGCGCTGGCCGGCCCCCTGCCTGGCGAGGTCGCCACGATTGACCAGCGGTTGTCCCTGGACGACCTGGCGCAGCGGACCGGCGCCTCGCGGCCCCTGCTGGAGGCGATCGCCCGCGAAGGGCTGCTGGTCCCGCGCGACGAGGACTCGCCACGCCCCTACACGTCGGCCGATGCCGACGCGATGGCTGCCGGCCTGGCCTTGCTGTCGGTGGGAGTGCCGCTGTCAGAGCTGTTGGCGCTGGCTCGCGAGCACGATCGTGCGGCACGGGCGGTGGCCGACCAGGCAGTCGAGCTGTTCGCCCGCTACGTCCGCGACCCGATCCGTGACAGCGCCGGTTCGGATGCCGAGGCGGCCGAGCGGATGGTCGATGCCCTTCACCTGATGCTGCCGGCGGCCGCAGCCATGCTGTCTCATCACTTTCAGCGGCGACTGCTGGCCGCGGCCCGCGCACGGATGGCCGATCCGAACGCGCTGGGGACCCCAAGACTGCCGGCGCCCGACGAGGCAGGGCAGGCCGGATGAGGTCGCCGCGGGTGGCGGCCCCGTCGGTGCGCACGGTGGAGGTCAGCGACCCGCGCGACCTCCTCGCGCACCTGCCGGCCGACGACCCCGTGGCCTGGGTGCGCGAGGGTGAGGGGATGGTCGGTTGGGGCCGGTTCGCCCGCGTCGATCTGGGCACTGGGCCCCAGCGGTTCGTACGGGCGCAGACCGCGCTGGCCGATGTCGCGGCGCGACTCGGATCCGACGGCGAGGTCGGTCTGCCCGGCAGCGGCCTCGTGGCCTTCGCCAGCTTCACCTTCGACGAACGCTCGCCCGGTTCGGTGCTGGTGGTGCCACGGGTGGTCTTGGGTCGGCGGCAGGGACGCGCCTGGTTGACCACCGTCGGCGACGCGGATGTCCCGCCCGAGTTGGCCCTGCGTGCCTTGCCTGCGCCCGGACGGGTGCGCTACGCCAGGGGCGGTGCCGACGAGGTCCGCTGGGTGGAGGCGGTCGACGAAGCGGTGCGCGAGATCAAGGACGGGCAGCTGGACAAGGTCGTGCTCGCCCGCGACGTGCGCGTGTGGTCCCAGGAACCGCTCGACACCCGTGTGCTGGCCCGCCGCCTCGCCGAGCGCTTCAGCAGCTGCTTCACCTTCGTGTGCGACGGCCTCGTGGGGGCGACGCCCGAACTGCTGCTGCGCCTCGAGGCGGGACGGATCGAGTCGATCGTCCTCGCCGGGTCAGCTCCCCGCGGAGCCGACGCTGCCAGCGACCAGCGGCTGGGCCAGGCGCTGCTCGCGTCGAGCAAGGATCGCCAGGAACACGAACTCGCGGTGGCGTCGGTCCGCGACGTGCTCGCCGGTCGCTGCGTCCAGCTGTCGGTGGATCACACGCCGCGGCTGCTGCGCTTGGCCAACGTGGCGCACCTGGCGTCCACCGCGCACGGCACCCTGACCGACGACCGTCACGTGCTGGATCTGGTGGCGGCGCTGCACCCCACCGCCGCGGTCTGCGGGACGCCGCGCGCCGCCGCGCTGGAGCGCATCCGTGCCCTGGAGGGGATGGACCGGGGTCGCTACAGCGGACCGGTGGGCTGGTTCGACGCCGACGGCGACGGTGAGTGGGGAATCGCCCTGCGCTGCGCGCAGGTTCACGGCAATCGGGCGCGGTTATTCGCCGGCGCCGGGATCGTCGACGGCTCGCTGCCGGAGGCGGAGCTGGAGGAAACCCGGCTGAAGCTGCGGGCGATGCAATCGGCTCTGGACGGTCGCTGATCCCCCGTCCTGCGGGTCGTTGCGGTCCGCCGTGTCAGCCGTGCTTGGCCACGGTGAGCAGCACGGCGGAGTCTTCGAGGGCTTCGAGGCTGTGCCGGGCGGCGGGCACGATCAGGAGGTCCCCGACAGAGCCCTCCCAGCCGACGTCCCCAGCGCTGAGGCGGACCCGCCCGTGCAGCACATGCACGGTGGCCTCGCCAGGATTTTCATGCTCATCCAGCCGGCGGCCGGCGGTCAGGGCGATCAAGCTTTGGCGCAGCACATGTTCGTGGCCGCCGTACACCGTCTGCGTGCTGCGCCCACTGGAAGCCAGCCGCGCGAGCTTCAGCTGCTGGCGGGCGAGGGCGGTCAGCGACGACTTCTCCATGGCTGCACCTTTCGAGTTCTTCGCGGTGGATGCTCAGGGACGGGTCAGGACAGTGCGGCGCTTGCGATCTCGCTCAGGCGCTGGTGCAGGGCGAGGTTGGCGTCACGGTCGGTGCGCACCTCGATCAACTGCACACCGCCGCCGGCTCCGGCCACGGTCAACGCGTCGCCGAGGTCACCCGCGCGATCGAGGCGACGATGACCGACGTCCAGGCCGGCGGCCAGGCGCCCCAGATCGACGCCGTGCGGCGTGCCGAACACGGCCTCGAAGGCGGGATGCCCGGCGTACAAGAAGTTGAAAATGCCACCTCCGTCGTTGTTGATCACGACCAGGACGAGGTCGGGAAGGCCCCCGGGAACCGGGAGCAAGCCGTTCTGGTCGTGCAACAGCGACAGGTCACCGGCGAGCGCGAAGGCGGGACCGTCGGAAGCGGCGGCCACGCCCAGCGCCGTCGAGCAGAAGCCGTCGATGCCGCTGGCGCCACGGTTGCCGAAGATCCGCAGGCCCCGCCGGGCGGCCGCGAAGCTGTTCAGGTCGCGCACCGGCATGCTCGACGCGACCGTCAGCACCGCCCCGTGGGGAACAAGCGCGGCCAGATCGCGGGCTGTGCGCGGTTCGTTGGGTGCCTGCGCTGCGTCGAGCGCTTCGTCGATCGCGGTCCGGACCCGGCCCTCGGCCTCCAGCCACCCGTCCAACCAGGTGCGGTCAAGGCGAGGCGCGAGGCGAGCGGTCATTGAGGCTGCCAGCGGGCCGGGGTCCGCCGTAATGACCTGCGCTAACGCCCGGCGCGGGTCGAGCCATGCGCCGTGCGGATCCACCAGGATCTGGCGTGCGTCGGGGCTCAACCACGCGAGCAGCGCCTTGGACAGCGCCACCTTGCCGACCGTGATCACCAGGTCGGGTCGGTGCGCCGCGGCGAAGGCGTCATCCCGCAGCAGCAGGTCATAGGTGGTGATCGCCTGCGCTCCGGTGCGGGCGCCGGATTGCGGTTCCGCCAGCACGGGCCAGGCGGCGACCTCGGCCAGGTCCAGCAGCGGCTCCGGGTCGGCCGCGGTGTCACCCACGACGAGCAACCCCCGTGTGGCGGCCGAGGCCTCGCGGGTCAGCTCGTCGGTCACGGCCTCAGACGCAACCACGTCGGGCACGGCGGTGCGGGTCCATGGCCGGTCGCCGCCCCGCCCGCCGGCCGACGCCTCGTCACCGGCGGGCGCCAGCGGCTCGCGGAAGGTCAGGTTGAGGTGGACAGGTCCCGGGGGTCGTCCCGACGCGCCGCGCGCCTCACCGGCAGCGCGGGAGGCCATGGAACGCCAGTAACCCTCGGACCCGGCGGCCGCGTCGGGCGTGCCGACCTCGCAGAACCAGCGCACCGCGCCGCCGTACAACCCGAGCTGGTCGATCGTCTGGTTCGCGCCGGTGCCACGCAGCTCCGGTGGCCGGTCGGCGGTCAGCACCAACAGCCCGACCCCCGCGAGGTCGGCCTCGACGACGGCGGGATGCAGGTTCGCGGCGGCGGTTCCGGAGGTGCACGCCACGATCACGGGAGTCCCGCTGGCCTTGGCCAGGCCCAGCGCGAAGAAGGCCGCCGACCGCTCGTCGATGCGGACATGCAGGCGGACGCGATCGTCGGCGTGCAGGGCCAGCGCCAGGGGCGCCGACCGCGAGCCGGGCGACAGGACCGCGTGCACGACGCCGTGCCGGGCGAACTCGTCGACCATGACCGTGGCCAGCGCCGTCGAGGGATTCACCGTGCGGCCTCCTCGGCGGCGGTCAGCCGCAGCTCCCAGCGCAAACGGTCATCACCGGTCAGCTCGACGGCTGCCAACCGCTGCTCGTCCACCTCGGGGCGTCGCACCGCGATGGCGCCGCCGACCGGCACCAGCGGATCGGCGACCACGTCGGCGGACAGCAGCTGGACCGTCGCCAGACCACAGGCGTAGGGCAGCTCCGGCAGGGCCGCCGCCAGCGCCAGCCCCCCGGCGATGCCGACCGAGGTTTCCAGCGCGGAGGACACCACCACCGGGAGGCCGCACGCCTCGGCCACCCGCAGCGCGGGCCACACCCCGCCGAGCGGCTGAACCTTGAGCACCACGACGTCGGCGGCCTCGGACAATCCGGCGAGACGGGTCGGGTCGCCGGCGAGGCGCACGACCTCGTCGGCGGCCAGCGGCACGCCGACCCGCCGGCGCAGCGCCGTCATCTCCGACAGGGTCGCGACCGGCTGCTCGGCGTATTCCAGGTCGAAGGCCGACAGCAGGCGCAGGCGATCGACGGCTTGATCGACGGTCCAGGCGCCGTTGGCGTCCACACGCAGCTTGCCGGAACGCCCCAGGGCGTCACGCACGGCCTCGACGCGGGCCAGGTCGTCGGAGAAGGGCTGTCCCGGCTCGGCGACCTTGACCTTGGCGGTCGAGCATCCCGAGTCCGCGACGATCTCGTGGGCGGTCCCTGGTGGCACCACCGGCACCGTGACGTTGACCGGGATGGTGTCGCGCAGCGGCGCGGGCCACGGCGTGTGGGCAGCCTCACGCGCGGCGGCGAGCCAGCGGGCCGCGACCGGCGGCGGGTACTCCGGGAACGGCGACCACTCGCCCCAACCGCACGCACCACGCCACACGACCCCCTCCCGGACGTCGGTCTGCCGGAAGCGGGTACGCAGCGGGATCGCGAAGGCGCGCACCTATGCCAGCACCAGACCGACCGCCAGCAGCACGGCGAACGCCAGTTCCAGCGCCCCCGTGCCGGCCACTGCCGGCACCAGCGCCCCACCGGTCGCGCCCGAAGCCACGGCGCGCAGCGGACGAACGCTCAACGGCAGGGCCGCAACCACCAGGAGCGGCCAGAAGCTGCTCGTCATCACCGGTAGCGAGGCGGCCGACACGGCGAACGCCCCCGCCACCAGCGCGATGTACAGCAGTCGGGTGGCGGGGTCGCCGAGGCGCACGGCCAGGGTCGCCTTTCCCGCTGCTCCGTCGGTGGGGATGTCGCGCAGGTTGTTGGCCACCAGGATGGCCGTGGCCAGCAGCCCCACGGGCACCGACGCCGCCACCGCCACCGCCACAACCCGCTCGTCGTGCACGTATGCCGAACCGACCGTGGCGACCAGGCCGAAGAACACGAAGACGAACAGCTCGCCGAGGCCAGACGAGGCGTAGGGCCGCGGCCCGCCGCTGTAGGCCAGGGCGGCGACGAAGCAGGCCAACCCCACTCCCAGCAGCTCCCACCCCACGGCCGCCGACAGGGCCGAACCCGCCACGGCGGCCACACCGAGCGCGACGGCGGTCGCGGCGCGCATCCTCGCCGGCGCCACCAGACCCGACGCCACCGCCCTGCGCGGCCCGACCCGCTGCGGCGTGTCGACGCCACGCACACCGTCGAAGTAGTCGTTGGCGTAGTTGACCGCCACCTGCACGCCCAGCGCGACGACCAGCGCGGCCGCGAGCCGCCACAGGACCAGGCGCGAGGCCGCCGCCGTCCCCACCACAACGGGAGCGATCGCCGCCGGCAGCGTCGGGGGGCGCGCCGCCTCGACCCAGACGTTCACGGTCGCTTGGGGAACCTGCCGAAGTCCGGCGCGCGCTTGTCCACGTAGGCGTCGCGTCCCTCCTGCGCCTCCTCGCTCATGTAGTACAGCAGGGTGGCGTCGCCGGCGAGCTGCTGGATGCCGGCGAGGCCGTCGTCGACGGCGTTGAGCGAGGCTTTGAGCATCCGCAGCGCCAGCGGCGAGTGCTGCAGCATCCGGCGGCACCACGCCACCGTGGTGGCCTCCAGCTCGGCGAGGGGCACGACGGTGTTGACCAGACCCATGTCCAGCGCCGCCTGCGCGTCGTACTGCTCGCACAGAAACCAGATCTCGCGCGCCTTCTTCTGACCGACAGAGCGGGCCAGCAGCCCGGAACCGTAGCCGCCGTCGAAGGAACCGACCTTGGGCCCGGTCTGTCCGAAGCGGGCGTTGTCCGCGGCGATTGTCAGATCGCAGACGACATGCAGCACGTGGCCGCCGCCGATGGCGTAGCCGGCGACCATCGCCACCACCGGCTTCGGGGTGCGCCGGATCTGGATCTGCAGGTCCAGCACGTTGAGCCGCCCGACGCCGTGGGGATCTTGGTAGCCGTCGTCACCGCGGATGCGCTGGTCACCACCGGAGCAGAACGCCTCGTCGCCCGCGCCGGTCAGGACGATGACGCCGATCTGCGGATCGTCGCGGGCGACGTTGAAGGCGTCGGCCAGTTCGAACAGCGTCGTGGGGCGGAAGGCGTTTCGGACCTCCGGCCGGTTGATGGTGACCTTGGCGATCCCCTCGGCGGTCTCGTAGACGATGTCGGTGTAGTCCCCCGACGACTGCCACGCCGGCCGCTCCAGCGCCGCCTTCCCATCTCCCACGCCAGAACTCCTGAGCGATCACTCACACGGTCGTGGCTACCGTAGCAGCGCATGTCCGCCGACCCGCCGCGCCTGATCGCCGTGAACCTGCCCCCCGGCCCCCCTTCGGCGGCCGCCATCACCCGCGTGTGGGACGGTGGCGACGCGGTGCTCCCCCTCGACCCGCAGCTTGCCCGCCAGTCGCGCGACGCCGTGTTGGCCGCGCTGCGCCCTGACCGGCTGCTGGACGATCGCGGGTGGCACGAGTTGCCCGCTGCGCTGCCGACCGCGGCCGGGGTCGCCGCGGTGATCCTGACCTCAGGCTCCACCGGCGCGCCCAAGGCGGTGGAGCTGACCTCGGCCGCGTTGCACGCCTCGGCCACGGCCGGCCTAGCACGGATCGGCGCCACCACTGACGATCGCTGGCTGTGCTGCCTGCCGTTGCACCACATCGCCGGGCTGCAGGTCCTGCTGCGGGCCCGGCTGGCGGGCACCTCAGCGGCCGTGCACCCGAGCTTCGACGTCTCCGCGGTGGCGGGCGAGGCAGGCGTGACGTTGCTGTCGCTGGTGCCGACCATGCTGGCGCGGTTGCTCGACGCCGGCGCGGACGTCGGGCGCTTCCGTCGCATCCTGCTGGGCGGCGCGCCGCCGGCACCAAGCCTGCTGACCCGTGCGCGCCGCGCCG
>JALZLC010000051.1 GCA_030858885.1 Actinomycetota bacterium | reverse complement strand
CCATGGGGTCGGCGGGCGCGAAGGCGATGGCCGTGGTCCGCGGGGAGGCCGACGTCTACTGCCACGCCGGCGGGCAGTACGAGTGGGACTCCGCCGCGCCGGTCGCCGTGGCCGCGGCCGCCGGCTTGCACGTGTCGCGGCTGGACGGTTCGGCGCTGCGCTACAACCGACCCAACCCCTGGCTGCCCGACCTACTCATCTGCCGCCAGGAGCTGGCCGATGCCGTGATTGCCGCAGCCGCGCAAGCCGCTGCCGAGTAGCCGTTGGGTAGGGTGCGCCTCCCCGAAAGGAGAGGCTCGCGGATGAGGACGCTGCTGCAACAGGCCACGATCATCGACGGTACGGGGGCCGATCCGTCCATCGCCGATCTGGTGGTGGAGGATGGACGTATCGCCGACATCGGCTCTGGCCTCGACGGCGACGTGGCCTTCGATCTGACGGGGCGGTGGCTGCTGCCGGGCATCATCGACTGCCACACCCACGTGATGGCCTCGTCGATCAACCTGATGACGGTCATCAACACGCCGTTCTCGCTGCAGTTCTATCTCGGCGCCCAGAACCTGGCGCGGACCCTGGCGGGAGGGGTCACCTCGGTCCGCGACGCCGGCGGGGCCGACCTGGGCGTGAAGGCGGCGGTCGAGCAGGGACTGATCATCGGCCCGCGCCTGAGCATCACCGTCTCCGTGCTGTCGCAGACCGGCGGTCACGGTGACGACTGGATGATCTGTGGCGGCACCGTGCCGTTCCTGTTCGTCCCTCATCCTGGCCGGCCCGACGGGGTCTGCGACGGGCCCGAAGGTGTGCTGCGCAAGGTTCGTGAGGTCATCCGTGCCGGCGCCGACTTCGTCAAGGTGTGCTCCACCGGCGGTGTGCTGTCAGCTCACGACAACCCGCAGGCTTCGCAGTTTCTGCCCGCCGAGCTGGAGGTCATCGTGGCCGAGGCGCAGGCGTCGCGGGTGTCGGTGATGGCGCACGCGCAAGGCACCCATGGCATCGCCAACGCCGTGCGCGCCGGGGTCCGTTCGATCGAGCACGGCATCTACCTCGACGACGAGGTCATCGAGTTGATGCTGGAGCGCGGCACGTTCCTGGTGCCGACCCTGGTGGCGCCGATGGGTGTGCTCGACGCGCCAGAAGGTGTTTCCCCGTCGAGCCTGCGAAAGGCGCGCGACGTGGTCGACATCCACCGCGACTCCATCCGGCGGGCCGCCGAGGCCGGCGTGCGCGTCGCCATGGGCACCGACTCCGGGGTCATCCCGCACGGGCGCAACACCACCGAGCTGGTGCAGATGGGGGCCGTGGGGATGCCCCCGATGGCGGTCATCGAGGCGTCCACCCGGGTCGCCGCCGAGTGTCTCGGCGTCAGTGAGCACCTCGGCACCCTTGAACCCGGCAAGGAAGCCGACTGCATCAGTCTCCTCGCCGACCCGCTGGCTGACCTCGAGGTCTTTGCCGACCCGGCCAACCTGTCGCACGTCTGGCTGCGCGGTGAGCTGGTGGCCGGCAGCAGCCTCGCCGAGCCTGTGTAGCCGGGTGGACACCACCACGCTGCAGGTCCGCACGGGCAGCAACTTCGCGTGCGCCGACCTCACTGCCCAGATCGACGAATGGGTGTCTGGGCGAGGCGACGGCCTGTGCAACGTCTTCGTCCCCCACGCCACCGCCGGGGTGGCCCTCTTCGAGCTCGGCGCCGGTTCAGAGTCTGACGTCGAGGAGACCGTGGGTCGGCTATTGCCGCGCGATGACCGTTGGGCGCATCGTCACGGCAGTCCCGGGCACGGCGCCGACCATGTGCTGCCGCTGCTGGTTGCCCCCGCGATCACCCTCCCGGTGATCGCGGGGCGGCTGGCTCTCGGCACGTGGCAGTCGGTGGTCCTGGTCGATCCGAACACCGACAACGCCGTTCGGACGATTCGGCTGTCGTTTCTGTAGACGTCAGCGCAGCGCCCGTCGCATGGCGGCGCGGGTGAGTGGGCCGACGGTGCCGAGGCCGGCGGGGCCGATGCCGCGGTGGCGTTGGAAGGCGACGGTGGCGGCGTGGGTGGTGGGTCCGAAGTCGCCGTCGACGGCGATGTTGCGGCGACGGATCTTGTTCAGCTTGCGCTGCCAGACGGTCACGCGTCGGCCTTCGGCGCCCTGGCGCAGCGACGCGGTGGCTGGGGTTGGGGTTGGGGCGGGTCCGCGACGTTGGCGTGCCAGTGAGCGTTGCATGGCGGCGCGGGTGAGTGGGCCGACGGTGCCGAGGCCGATGGGGCCGATGCCGCGGTGGCGTTGGAAGGCGACGGTGGCGGCGTGGGTGGCGGGTCCGAAGTCGCCGTCGACGGCGATGTTGCGGCGACGGATCTTGTTCAGCTTGCGCTGCCAGGCGGCGACCGCCGGCCCGTCGTCACCCTGGCCCAGCGACTGTCGCCCCGGCGTCCGCGAGCCGCCGCGAGAAGAGCGGCGGCTGCGGCCGTTGGCGTAGTCGCCTTCCCGTTGAGCGGTGCGCAAGGACGCGTAGGGGTTCATCCGTTGGCCGCCGAACGGGTCACGGACGCGGGGGTCTTCGATCTCGAAGTGCAGGTGCGGCGAGCCGCCCGACGCGTTCCCGGAGTCGCCGAGGTAGCCGATGACCTGCCGGCGCCGCACCCACGAGCCGGTGCCGACACCCGAAGCGATCGCGCCGGAGCGCGCGCCGCGGGACCTACCGAGGTGGTAGTAGGCGTACACGCGCCCGTCGCGGCCGCGGACCTGCAGGGCCCAGCCCGCGGTCGGGTGCGCGGCGGTGGGCGCCCAGACCACGCGTCCCGCCTTGGCGGCATAGATGGGCCACCCGTAGGCTCCCATCAGGTCGGTGGCGCGGTGAACGCGGCCGCCGCTACGGCCGGCGAAGTAGCTGTCGACATAGGACGCGCCCGAGCGCGTCGGGAAGGTGATGTCGATCGACCGGCGGTACCCGGGAACCGCCTGCGCCGGAACGGCCATGGCCGCCAGCAGCACCGCAATCGACAAGGCCGCAGTCAAGCCCTTGAGCATGCGCATCGGGGGAGCCTAGAGCAGGACTAGTCACAAGTCCACCCCAGTGTGTGCGCGTCGTTACGCCGAGTCCCCGTCCCCGAAGTCAAGCCTCGAGTATTCATCGAGGGCAGCGGGATTGGCCAAGGCGTCCCGGTTGTGGACCGCGGCGCCGCTGATGGTGTCAGCGACGGCACGCTCGACCTTCTTCCCGCTGATGGTGTACGGGATGTCGGCGACGGCGAACACATGGGCCGGCACGTGGCGTGGTGTGGTCGCGGAGCGGATCGTGTCGCGGATGTGGGCCGTCAGCGCCGCGTCGAGTTCGACCCCCTGCGCCAGGCGGACGCAGAGCACGATCTCGGTGTCACCCTCAACGGGCCGGCCGACGACGATGGCGTCGGCGACCTCGGCCAGCGGCTCGATCGCCCGGTAGATCTCGGCGGTACCGATCCGCACGCCGCTCGGGTTGAGCGTGGTGTCGCTGCGGCCGTGGATGACCATGCCACCGTCGGGCGTGATCTCCACGAGATCACCGTGGGTCCACACGCCGGGGTTGGCATCGAAGTAGGCGGCGCGGTAGCGCGAGCCGTCCTCGTCACCCCAGAAACCCGTCGGCATGGACGGAAATGGGCGCGTGCAGACCAGTTCGCCGGGCTTGCCCACCACGGGGTTGCCGGACAGGTCCCAGGCCTCGACCGCCATGCCCAGGCAGCGGCACTGCAGTTCGCCGCGCCGCACCGGCAAGGTCGGCGCCCCGGCGGCGAAGCAGCCGATCAGATCGGTGCCGCCGCTGACCGACGCCAGCTGCAGGTCGTGACCGACGTGCTGATACACCCAGTCGAACTGCTCGGCATGCAGGGGAGCCCCGGTGGACAGGACGGTCTGGACGTTCCTGAGATCGGCGACATCGGCGGGCCGCAGGCCGGCTTTGGCGCAGGCGGCGAGGAACTTGGGGCTGGTGCCGAAGTGGCTGATCTTGGTGCGCTCCGCCAGTTTCCACAGGGCCTGGGGACCGGGATACGTCGGGCTACCGTCGTACAGCACCACCGTCACGCCGCTGGCCAGGGCGCTGACCAGCCAGTTCCACATCATCCAGCCGCACGTCGTGAACCACAGGATGGTGTGCTGGCCGGTGTGCAGGTCGGTGTGCAGGTGGTGTTCCTTGCGGTGCTGCAGCAACGTCCCGCCATGGCCGTGCACGATGCTCTTTGGCACGCCGGTGGTCCCGGACGAATAGAGGACGAACAGCGGGTGGTCGGCAGGGACCTGCTCGAAGTGCACCTCGTCGGCCGCGACCTCGAGCAGCCGCGACCAGGACACCACCGGGCGATCCGGCAGCGTCCACGGGTCGCCGGCGAAATCCACCACAACGAGATGATCCAGCTCCGGCAGCGCCTCGCAGACAGCCCGGACCTTCTCACGCAGGCTGTGGCTGCGGCCGTTGTAGCGGTAGCCGTCGGCGGCGAGCAGGACCTTGGGACGGATCTGGCCGAAGCGGTCCACCACGCCCATCGGGCCGAAGTCGGGGGAGCACGACGACCACACTGCTCCAAGGGCGGTCGTGGCCAGCATGGCGACCACGGCCTCGACGCAGTTGGGCAGGAAGGCGGCGACCCGGTCACCGCGACCGACGCCGAGATCGACCAAACCCGCCTGCGCCCCGGCCACCATGCGGTGCAACTGGTCCCAGGTGACGCGGCGATCGATCATTCCCTCACCACTGCCGATCAGCGCGACGCCACTGCCTCGATGGCGCAGCAGATTCTGCGCGTAGTTCAGGCGGGCCCCTGGGAACCACTCGGCTCCGGGCATGCCCGACTGGCCGAGCACCTGGTCGTACTGCCGGGAAGCGACGACGCCGGCGTCGCGCCACACCTGCGCCCAGAACCCCGGTAGATCATCCACCGACCAGCGCCACAGCGCGTCATAGCTGTGGTCGCCGACTGGTGCCGCGTCCATGAAGCGCTGGAGGTGGCTGGCTTGGGCGCGCGCCCGCGGTGGCTCCCAGAGGATGGGATTGCTGGCCCCGCTCATCGCGCTGACCTGCCGCGACGCCCCAGGTCGTCGCCTGCCGCCGCCGAAGGGGTCAGCCAACC